>NZ_JBSGXD010000001.1:313351-339311 GCF_053609225.1 Rhodococcus sp. NPDC054953
GTCGTGTGCCGGTCGCTCGGATGCGGCACCCGGCGCACCAGGCCCGCCTTCTCGAGTCGGTCGACGGCATTGGTGACCGAGGTCGGGTGAACCTGAAGGCGCGCACTGGCCTTCGCCATCGGCAGCGCCCCGGTGCGGGTGAAGGTCAGCAGGGTCAGCAGTTCGTACCGGGAAAAGGTCAGCCCGGTCGGCTTGAGCGCCTCTTCGACCCGGGCGATCATGATCTGCTGCGCCCGCATCACGGAGGTCACCGCGGCCATCCCGTCGGCGACAGCGCCCCACCCGTGCGCCTCCCACTGGCGGTGCGCCTCCTCGATCGGGTCCAGCGGCAAGGGTCGTGACGGCATGTCCGTCATCATCCCACGCTGCCGCACCGGGACCGGGGTGTGGACCGGTGGCCGAGAACGCGGCGGCGGTACCGTTCTTCGCGGAGGTAGTGACCACGTGACCGAACCGCGCACGCCGTGGGCGCAGCATGCGCTGATCCGCGCCGTGTTCTTCCTGATGGGCGCGGAGCTGTTCCTTGCGTCCCCGCTGCTGCCGACGATCTCCACCGACTTCGGGGTGTCCATCCCCGCGGCAGCCTGGGTGGTGACGGTGTTCGGGTTGTCCTACGCGGCGGCAAGCCCGCTGCTCGGCGCGCTCACCGAACACCTGCCGCGGAAGCGGGTGATCCTGTCGGGCGTTGCCGTGTTCGCGGCAGGCGAGGCGCTGTGCGCGATCGCGCCAGGTCTCGGCTGGCTGCTCGCCGCCCGGGTGATCGGGGGAGTCGGGGGCGCTCTGGTCGGCCCGGCGATGTGGGCCTACCTCGCCGAGACGGCGGCCCCGCGGGAACGCGGCCGCGCGATCGCGGGCGGGTCCGCGGCGTACGCGGGCGGCCAGATCGTCGGGGTACCGCTGGCCACCTTCGCCGCGGCCGCGCTGAGTTGGCGGTTCGCGTTCGCCGCGGTGGCGCTGGGTCTGGTCGTCGCGGGGACGCTCATCGCGCTGCGGCTGCGGGAGCCGGCGCGGGTCGCGAACCGCACCGGGGCGCCGCTGCTGGCGCTGCGCTCGTCGTTCGGGTTGTGGCGGGTCGGTGTGTTCCGCACGATCATGGCGGGCAACTTCTTCGTCCAGGCCGCGCGGCTCGGCACCTACGCATACGCGGGCGCGCTGTTCGCGACGAAGTTCGGGTTCGGCACCGGCGTGCTCGGCCTGGTCGGCATGGTCGTTGGCATCGGGTCGCTGGTCGGGTCGCTGCTCGCGGGACCGCTGATCGACCACTGGACGTCGGCGGGCAGGCACGTGTCGGTGCTCAGCGTCGGCTGGGGACTGCTGATGGCCGTCGGGCTGGGGGTCGCGACCACCGCCGGAACGTGGCCGGTGGCCCTTGCCGGGTTCGTGCTGTCCTTCTTCGCGGGCACCGGCTTCTTCGCCACCGCGCAGGTGTACCTGACCACGGTGATGGCCGATCGTCGTGCCCCCGCCGTCTCGTGGAACAACTCGGTGCTGTACATCGGGACCGGCGCAGGGACCACCATCCTCGGCGCCACCACGCTCGGCAGCACCGCGTTCGCGGCCTGTTCGGTCCTCTTCGCGCTGTGCGCGGCCGGGTTCAGCGCGATGCTGGCGATCCGCGGCCGCTGACCCGTCAGCCGACGTTCGGGGGCTGTTCGACGCACTGGGCGAGGTAGAGCTGCTCGCCGAGCTTGTCGATCAGCTCAAGCTGCGTCTCGAGGTAGTCGACGTGTTCTTCCTCCTCGGCGAGGATCCGCTCGAAGATGCCCGCGGAGGTGTGGTCGCCCTTGCCTCGGCACATCGTGATGCCGGGTCGCAGCCGCTGCACGACCTCGACCTCGATGGCCAGGTCCGAGACGAACTGCTCCCGGATCGTCTGGCCGATGCGGAGCGGCAGGATCCGCTGGTAATTCGGCAGTGCCTCGAGCATCAGGATGCGGTCGGTGAGGATCTCCGCGTGCTGCATCTCCTCGAAGGACTCCTGGCGAGTCTTCTCCGCGATCTTCGTCAGGCCCCAGTTGGCCTGCATCTTCGAGTGCAGAAAGTACTGGTTGATTGCCGTGAGCTCGCTGGTCAACTGCTCGTTCAGAAGAGCAATGACCTCGTCGTCGCCGCGCATGACACCTCCGATGGGGGTGGGCTGAACAGTGGGTTCAGCCTAACCCTCACCGGGTGCTTTCACACGGTGTATTTGGGGCGCGGGTCGCGTCAGGCGCTGATCGGCTCGTCCTCGCATTCGACGGTGGCGTAGTGCTGTTCGATCATCGACTTGATTCGGTCGCGGCACATGCCGCAGCCGCGTCCGCGTCCGGCGCCGCAGCCCAGCGCGACGTGCTTGGCGGTCCGTGCCCCCGCGGAGATGCACTGATGCACCGTCTCCTCGGTGGTGGCCTCGCAAACGCAGACGTACATGTCGGGGAACCTCCAGCCCTACCTTCTCAGGCGAGGCTACACTAAGAAGCCGTGCCGTGAACAGGGTAGGCTAACCCAATTTTCTGATCTTGATCCTGTTCCGTCGTTGACGCCCCTTCTGTCAAATGCGTAACCTCTCGTCACACATACCTGGGCGAGGGGTGGACATGGCCGACTTCGACATCGTGCTGACCGGTGGACTGTGGTTCGACGGGACCGGGACGCCCGCGCTGCGCCGCAATCTCGGCATCCGGGACGGCGTGGTCGCGGCCGTCAGCCCCGAGCCGCTCCCGATCGGTCCGCACACCGAGGTGATCGACGCCGCAGGCAAGTGGGTGCTGCCCGGCTTCGTCGACGTCCACACCCACTACGACGCCGAGGCGCTGGTCAATCCGGGCCTCGGGGAGTCGGTGCGGCACGGCGTCACGACCGTGGTGCTCGGCAACTGCTCCCTGTCCACGGTGTTCTCGACACCCCGCGAGTGCGCGGACCTGTTCAGCCGGGTCGAGGCCGTCCCGCACGACGCGGTGCTGCGGATCCTCGACGAGAAGAAGACGTGGTCGTCGCCCGCCGAGTACGTCGGCGCGCTCGAGAACCTTCCCCTCGGCCCCAATGTCGCCGCGTTCATCGGCCACTCCGACATCCGGACCGCCGTCCTCGGGATCGGGCGCGGCACCGACCGGACGGTGACGCCCACCGCCGGCGAACTCGACGCGATGGGCGCGATGCTCACCGCCGCGCTCGACGCGGGCCTGCTCGGGCTGTCCTCGATGACGAACGCCCTCGACAAGATTGACGGCGACGAGTACCGGTCCCGGTCCCTGCCGTCCACCTACGCGCGGTGGCGCGAGCTGCGGTTCCTCAACCGGATCCTTCGTAGCCGCGGTCGGATCCTGCAGTCCGCGCCGACGATCAACCTGCACCCGAACGTCGCCGCGTTCTTCGCCGAGAGTTCCGGGATCGGCCGCGGCCGCCGACTCAAGACGTCGCTGCTGTCGGGCGCCGACTCCAAGGCCTACCCGGCGCTGGTGTACTTCATGCTCACGGCCGCGCCGCTGCTGAACCGGTTCGCCAGGACCGACTTCCGCTGGCAGCACCTGCCCGTTCCGTTCACCGTGTACGCCGACGGCATCGACCTTGTCGTGTTCGAGGAGTTCGGTGCTGGCGCCGCCGCGCTGCACCTGCGGGACGAGGTCGACCGCAACGACCTGCTCCGGGACGAGCAGTACCGGCGCTGGTTCCGCAGGGACTACGACAACAAGTGGGCGCCGCGGATCTGGCACCGCGACTTCCACGACGCCGTGATCGTTGGGTGCCCGGACGAGACGACCGTCGGCAAGAGCTTCGGGCAGGTCGCCGACGAGCGGGGCGTGCACCCGGTGGACGCATACCTCGACCTCGTCGTCGCACACGGTCGCGACCTGCGCTGGCGCACCACCGTCGCCAACCACCGTCCCCGGTACGCGCGAATGCTGGCCGCGAGTTCCGGTGTGCAGATGGGGTTCGGCGATGCGGGCGCACACCTGCGGAACATGGCGTTCTACAACTTCCCGATCCGACTCCTCAAGCGGGTCAACGATGTCAGGCACGACCGTCGGCCGTTCCTGACCGTCGAACGCGCCGTGCACCGGCTGACCGGCGAACTGGCCGACTGGTACGGACTCGATGCCGGGCACCTGCGCCTCGGTGACCGCGCGGACTTCGTCGTGGTCGACCCGGCCGGACTCGACGACACCGTCGACGCGCTGTTCGAGGAACCGGTCGCCGAGTACGGGGGCCTGCGACGGATGGTCAACCGCAACGACCGCGCCGCCGTCGCGACCGCGGTCAACGGTCGAATCGTCTTCCGGGACGGTCGATTCACGGACGGCTATGGGGACACCGGGACGGGCCGGTTCCTGCGCGCGGGGCAGCGCTCCGACCGGGGGACGATCCGGCAGCGGGAACGCGTGTGAGCCGCATCGGCGCGGTCACCCGGTCCGGCCTGGTCTTCGACGTTCGGGACGAGGGCCCGATCGACGGGGTCCCGGTCGTCCTGTTGCACGGCTTCCCGCAGGACTCCCGGTCCTGGGTCGGGGTCGCGCAGCAGTTGCATGCCCGCGGGTTCCGCACCCTCGCACCGGATCTGCGGGGCGCCTCGCCAGGGGCCCGGCCGCGGTCGCGGTGGGCGTACCGCGCATCGGAGCTGACCGCCGACGTCGTCGCGCTGATCGACCAGGCCGGTCTCGGCCCCGTGCACCTGGTCGGGCACGACTGGGGTGCCGCCGCGGCATGGTGGGTTGCCGGCGCGCGACCGGACCTGGTGCGGACCCTGACCGCGGTGTCGGTGCCGCACCCGGCCGCGTTCGTTCGGTCGCTGCTGACCACCCGGCAGTTCCTGCTGTCCTGGTATATGGCCGCGTTCCAGGCTCCGGTCGTGCCCGAGCGGATGTTCGCGGCGGGCACCCGGGTGCGGCGCCACCTGATCGGTACCGGGATGACCGCGGAGTGCGCCGACCGGGATCTGGCGCCGATGCGCGAGCACTCCCGGGCACGCGGCGCCCTGAACTGGTATCGCGCCCTGCCGTTCGCGGATCCGCGTCACCCCGGCGAGCGGATCACGGTCCCGACCCTGCACGTGTGGAGCGACCGCGACGCGATGCTGGGCCGGGCGGGAGCCGAACTCACCGCGCGGCACGTCGCCGGTCCCTACCGGTTCGAGGTGCTCCACGGCGTGAGCCACTGGATTCCCGACGAGGCCCCGGACCGGCTCGCGGAGCTGATTGCCCAGCAAGCCGAATCCGGGGTGTAGGCCGGGACGGTCAGAACGAGAACCGCTCGTCGACCTCGACCTCGGTCAGCCCATACTCCGCAAGGGTGTACCGGTGCGCTGGCTTGCGGTCGCCGGTCTGCGAGTCGGCGTGCAGCGCCTCCATGTTCTGCTGGGCCGCCGAACTCAGCGGGAGGCCGAACCGCGAGTAGATCCCCTCCACCGTGCCGAGCGGGTCGGCGTGGAAGTCCGTGAAGTCGACGTCGATGAACTGCGCCGGGTCGTACTTCGCGCGAGCCGAGGTGAACGTCTCCAGGCCGCGGGCCCACAGTTCGAGCTGCCCTCGGCCGATGACCTCGCCGCGGAACCTGTTCGACCAGCCGTCGGTTGCCTGCTCGGCGAGGCTGCAGGCCGACGCCATGATGGTGCTCGGCGGCCGATGCGTCTGCACGATCAGCGCGTCGGGGTACACCGCCATCAGCTCGTCGAGCGCGAACAGGTGGCTCGGGTTCTTCAGCACCCACCGCCGGTCCTGGTTGGGCAGGCCGATCAGCTGCAGGTTCTTCTTGTGGCGGGCATAGGCATTCGTCCAGTTCTGGCCAGCGAGCCACTTCGAGTACGTCGGCAGGTTCGCCAGGCACTCGTAGGAGACCGACTTGAAGGTCTGCCGAAGCAGCTGCCAGCACTCCTCGACCTCGGCCGCCGACATGTAGTGCACGCCCATGAACTCGGGGTGCTCGACGTGATGCTGGCTGAACTGGGCCTCGATCCCGGCGAACACCGGGTTCGTCTCCCACGTCTCCCGCGGAGGGCGCGGCTGCGGCATCTCGGTCAGCCACATCTCCAGACCCTGGTGCGCCGGGTCCACGGTGAGCAACCGGTGCAGGGCGGTGGTGCCGGTGCGCGGCAGGCCGGTGACGAAGATCGGGCGCTCGATCGCGACGTCGGCGTGCTGGGGATGCTGCTGCCAGGCCGCCTCGGACAGCAGCCGGGCGACCAGGGCCCCGCGCAGGAATACCCGGGAGATCTTGCTGCCGAACGGGGTCAGGTCCTCGTCGCGGGCGTACGAGTCCAACAGGACGCCGAGCGCTTCGGTGTAGTCGTCGACGCCGAAGTCGGTCAGGCCGGTCATCCGGGTTGCCGAGGCGTGCAGGTCCTCAACCGTGCCGACTGTGGTGCGTTCTGTCATGTTGGGTCGTCTCTCCTAGTGGTGGAACTCGCCGCAGTTGACGTCGAGGCACTGGCCGGTGATGCCGCTCGCCATCGACGACGCAAGGAAGATCACCGCGTCGGTGACCTCGTCGGTGGTGGGTAGGCGCTTGAGATCGGTGCCCGCCGCGGTGTGCTCGTAGATCTGCTCGACGGTGGTGCCGTACTTGTTCGCCTGGTACGCGAAGTACTGCTGCAGGGTGTCACCCCAGATGTAGCCCGGTGCGACGGAGTTGATTCGGATCCCCTTGGGGCCCAGCTCGGTCGCCAGCGACTGCGACACCGAGAGCAACGCCGACTTGGCCATCTTGTAGCTGCCGTAGCGCTCCTGCGAGTGCCGCAGCACCATCGAGTTCACGTTGACCACCGCGCCCTTTGAGTCGGCGAGGGCGGGGGTGAACAGCTGGGTCAGCCGCAGCGCACCGAACACGGTCAGCTCGACGGCATCCCGCATGTGCTGGTAGTCGGTGCGTTCGAGGGGCTTCATCGACGGCACCGAGAAGGCGTTGTTGATCAGCACGTCGACCCGCCCGTACGACTCGTCGACCGCCGCGACGAGGTTCTCCACCGATGCCTGGTCGGTGATGTCGGTGGCGACGGTCAGCGCTCGGCGGCCGAGGTCGGCGACCTCCTTGGCCACCTCGTCGAGACGCGACTGCGTTCGCGCGGCAAGCACCAGGTCGGCGCCCGCCTCGGCGCACCGCAGCGCGAGGGTGCGGCCGAGCGCCGGTCCCACCCCCGAGACGACGACGATCTTGTCCTGCAACAGATTCGGCATGTGGTTTACCCCAGCATTCGGTCGGCGACGGCGGATCGGCGCGCCGCGATGCGAGCGGCGTAGTCCTCCGGCGTGATGGTGTTGTTGTCGTGGAACGGGAGGGTCGCGGCGAGATCGTCGAACTTCACGACCTCCACGGTCGGACCGTCGGCGGGCGTGAACTCCCGCGACGTGCGCTGCCACCGGAACTGCAGGTAGCCGCGGGGGTGGCCGAGGGCCTCGAGCCAGTTGACGACGCCGGGATTGCGCTCGGACAGGACCATCCGGATCATCCCGTCCGGATCCACCTGGGCCTGCGCGTTGTTCAGCGACGTCTGGTGGTCGAGGTAGTCGAGCGAGATGTACCACAGGCTACCCAGCTGGAAACCCTGGTACGGCGCATCGGATTTCGGGACGGTGATGATCATCGCCTCGTCGTCGGCAAGCTCGTAGTGCCCCACCGACGAATACTGGGTGGCCAGTCCGCCCGGGGTCAGCCGCGGTGCGGTCATCGTGTTGACCGGCAGGGTGTCGTAGAACCACTGCGGGAATTGCAGCCACGTCTTGACCCGCCCGACGAGGGCCTTGCCCGCGCGGGCGAACCGCTTCTCGGTCTCCTCCATGGTGAGCGCGGGCGGCGGCACTCCGATCCGGTCGGCCCGCTCGATGCGGATGGTGCCGCGCTGCTGGCTCCAGTCGCTGTACACCTCGCGGACCACGAGCTGCGACGAGCCGGGGGCGAGGGTGAAGTGGTTGCGGCGCCCGTCGGCGGGGCTCGGCCCGAACGTGGCGACGAAGCTGCCGTCGCGCTCGATGTGCAGTTCGCGGTCGTCGAATGCGATCTCGCTGCCGGGCACGTTCGAGTTCGTGTAGTTGCCGCTGAGCACCTGGAAGCTCAGATCCGCGGTGGTGCCGCGGGTTCCGGTCACGATGTACTCGGCGTCGTCGTTGATCCGGGCCCCGAAGTACAGGGTGTCCGGGTTGTCGAGGCCCATCTTGGTGAACGGCCCGGTCCCGGAGATGAAGCTCGGATGGGTCTTCTCGGTGGCCCACGCCGCGTGCACGGTCGCGAGGATTCCGCCTGCGAGGTACTGCATGCCCTCGAGCAGGTCCTGTTCCGACCGGATGTGGGGGGCGTCCGCCACGAGTTTCTCGGCCTCGGCGATCGCCTCGGCGAGGGGGTCCGTCAGCACACCGTGCTCCTTCGGTCGAGTGGTACAAATATGTACCTGAGTGGTAGATCACGTGGTGGTCCGACGATAGAACGTGTTTCAAGGAGTGGTCAATGATCTCTGCCGAATCCACCGACGCCTCCGAGCCGGCCGGGCGTCGTTCGCCGCCGACCGCGCGCGTCGTGCAGGTGATCGACTATCTGGTCGCGCGGCCCGATCAGCGGTATGGGCTGTCCGAACTCGCCCGCGCCATCGGTATCAGCAAGCCGACCTGCCTCGGCATCGTGTCCGAGCTGGTCGCGGCCGGGTACCTCACCCGCGATCGACGAGACAAGACGTACGGTCTCGGGCCTGCGCTCATCGCGGCCGGGCGCGCCGCGCAGCGCGGCTTCGCGATCGGTCCGATCGCCCGGACTCACCTCGAGGGCCTCGCCGCCGCGTGCGGCGCTGTGTGCACGGCGTCCGCCGTCGTCGGCGACCAGGTGACGATCCTCGAGAACGTGACACCTCCCGGAGTCACGTTGGGGCGCACCGCGGCCCGCGCCGGACAGTCCTACCCGTTTGCGCCCCCCGTCGGGCTGATGTACGTCCTGTGGGGCGGCGACGACGAGCTGGAGGCGTGGCTGCGGCGCGACCCGGCGTTGCCCGTCGTCCTTGACCGTGACCTGCTCGGCCGCGTGGTCGAGGACTGCCGTCGGGTCGGCTACCTCGTCGAACGGCTCACCCCGGTCGGGCGGAAGCTGTTCTCGCTGATGGCGGGTGTCGCCGGGCGGGACGTGCCCGCCGAACTCAAGGAACTGATCGGTGAGGTGGTCTCGAGTCTCGGGGAGCGGGTCTACCTGCACAGCGAGACCGACGAGGACGTCGACTACCCGGTCAGTCTCATTGCCGCACCCTGCTACGACGGCGACGGTCACCAGGCGCTCGTGCTCACCCTCGACGTCGGCGGCGCCATCAGCGGCGCCGAGATCGCCCGGCGCGGTGCGGCGCTCGTTGCCGTTGCGGATGCCGTCACCGCGGAGATCGGTGGTCGTCCGCCGGTGCGCGGCTGAACCATTGACCATTCGGTGGAACGCGTTCTATTCTCGGCGCACAGGCGAAGTATGAACCGGTGCGGTACAAATGTGTACCACTTTCTCGTCCGAGGAGTTGCGCGTGACAACCCTGAATTCCCCGCCCGCCTACGAGCTGACGCACCTGCAGGCGCTCGAGGCCGAGGCGGTCCACATCTTCCGCGAGGTGGCCGCGACCTTCGAACGCCCCGGGCTGCTGTTCTCCGGCGGCAAGGACTCGGTGGTGATGCTGCACCTCGCCGCCAAGGCATTCTGGCCGGCGCCGCTGCCGCTGCCGGTGATGCACGTCGACACCGGCCACAACTTCGACGAGGTCATCGAGTTCCGGGACCGTACCGTCGACCGGCTCGGCCTGCGGCTCGTCGTTGCGAGCGTCGAGGACGACATCGCCGCGGGCACCGTCGTCGAGGAGACCGGTCCGCGCGCGAGCCGCAACCGGCTGCAGACGCATTCGCTGCTGCGCGGCATCCGGGAGAACCGCTTCGACGCCGTGTTCGGCGGTGCCCGCCGCGACGAGGAGAAGGCTCGCGCCAAGGAGCGGGTGTTCAGCTTCCGGGACGAGTTCGGGCAGTGGAATCCCAAGGCGCAGCGCCCCGAACTGTGGAACCTGTACAACGGCAGGCATCGGAAGGGGGAGCACATCCGGGTGTTCCCGCTGTCCAACTGGACCGAACTCGACATCTGGCAGTACATCGCCGAGGAGCGCATCGAGCTCCCGGACATCTACTACGCGCACCGGCGTCCCGTTGTCGAACGCGACGGAATGCTGTTGGCGCACACCCGGTTCCTGACCGTGCTGCCCGGAGAGGAACCCCGGGAGGAGCTGGTCCGGTTCCGGACCGTCGGCGATGCGACCTGCACCGGCTGCGTCGAGTCGTCCGCGGCAACCGCCGACGAGGTCGTCACCGAGATCGCGGCCAGCCGCATCACCGAACGCGGCGCAACCCGCGCCGACGACCGGATCTCCGAGGCGGGCATGGAAGATCGCAAGAAGGAGGGCTACTTCTGATGGCCACCACCCGACACCTGCTGCGCGTCGCGACCGCGGGCAGCGTCGACGACGGCAAGTCCACCCTGATCGGCAGGCTGCTGTACGACTCCAAGTCGATCTTCGAGGACCAGCTCGAGGCGGTCGAACGCAGCAGCCGCGACCGCGGCGCCGCCCACACCGACCTCGCGCTGCTCACCGACGGACTGCGTGCCGAACGCGAGCAGGGCATCACCATCGACGTCGCGTACCGCTACTTTGCGACGCCGCAGCGCAAGTTCATCATCGCCGACACCCCCGGCCACGAGCAGTACACCCGCAACATGGTCACCGGTGCCTCCACCGCGGACCTCGCGCTGATCCTCGTCGACGCCCGCAAGGGCATCCTCGAGCAGACCCGCAGGCACGCGTTCCTGTCCACCCTGCTCGGCATCCCGCACCTGGTGCTGTGCGTCAACAAGATGGACCTCGTCGGCTGGTCGCAGGACCGGTTCGAGGAGATCAAGGACGAGTTCGCGCAGTTCGCCACCAAACTCGACGTGCACGACCTCACGTTCATTCCGGTCTCCGCGCTCGAGGGCGACAACATCGTCACCCGCACCGAGAACATGCCGTGGTACGAGGGGTCATCGCTGCTGCACCACCTCGAGGAGGTGCACATCGGATCCGACCGCAACCTCATCGACGCCCGGCTGCCGATCCAGTACGTGATCCGCCCGCACCAGCAGACCGACTCCGACCTGCACGACTTCCGTGGCTACGCGGGCACCGTCGCCAGCGGGGTGTTCAAGCCGGGCGACGAGGTGGTCGCGCTGCCGTCCGGGGTCACCTCGACGATCTCGGCGATCTGGGGGCCCGGAGGCAGCCCGGTCACCGAGGCGTTTGCGCCGTCCGCGGTGTGCGTGCAGCTCGCCGACGAGATCGACCTCAGCCGCGGCGACACGCTGTGCAGGCCGAACAACCGTCCGCTGGTCGGGCAGGAGCTCGACGCGATGGTGTGCTGGCTCACCGAGGCGTCGTCGCTGCGGCCCGAGGCCCGCTACACCGTCCTGCACACCACCCGCGCCAGCACGGCGCGGGTGCAGCGGCTCGACTACCGGCTCGACGTCAACACGCTGCACCGCGACGAGACGGCACAGTCGCTGTCGCTCAACGAGATCGGACGCATCCAGCTGCACACCCAGCAGCCGCTGTTGTTCGACCCGTACCGCCGCAACCGGGTCACCGGCAGCTTCCTGCTGGTCGACGACGCCACCGGCAACACCGTCGCCGCGGGCATGATCACCGGGCCGACCCTGCCCGACTCGAAGGTGGTGTGGCATGCGGCGACCGTGGCCCGCGACGACCGCCCCACCCGTGGGGCCACGGTGTGGCTCACCGGCCTGTCTGCGTCCGGGAAGTCCACCGTCGCCGTCGAACTCGAACGGCGGCTGATCGCCTCGGGGGTGCCCGCCTACCGGCTCGACGGCGACAATCTCCGGCACGGACTCAATGCCGACCTCGGGTTCGGGGCCGCCGACCGCGCCGAGAACGTCCGCCGCGTCGGGGCGGTCGCCCAGTTGTTCGCGGACTCCGGGGTGGTCGCGGTCGCCTCGCTGATCAGCCCCTACCGGGAGGATCGGGATCGGGTCCGTGCCGAACACGAGGCGGCGGGCCTGCGATTCGTCGAGGTGTTCGTCGACACCCCGATCGAGCAGTGCGAGGCCCGAGATCCGAAGGGCATGTATGCCAAGGCCCGGGCGGGGGAGATCACCGGGTTCACCGGGGTCGACGACCCCTACGAGCGCCCCGAACGCGCCGAGCTGGTGCTCACCCCCGACGACGGGGACCCGGTCGCGCAGGCGGCCGCGATCATGGAGTATCTGACCCGATGAGCATCCACCACGACCTCGACGACGCCCAGCTCGCGGCCGAGATGGCCGGCCGCGCCGGCGACCTGCTGCTCGACCTGCGGGCCCGCGAGCTCGGCCCGGATCCGCTGCCGAAGGACGCCGCCCGCGACCTGAGCCGCCGCGGCGACCGGGAGGCGAACACCTTGCTGCTGCGGATGCTCGCCGAGCACCGCCCGGCGGACGCGGTGCTGTCCGAGGAGTCCGCCGACGACCCGGCCCGGCTGGGCGTCGACCGGGTGTGGATCGTCGACCCGCTCGACGGGTCCCGCGAGTACGGGCTGCCCGGCCGCGTCGACTGGGCGGTGCACGTCGCGCTGTGGGAGCGCGGCCTCGGGATCACCGCGGCCGCGGTCGCGCAGCCCGCCCTCGACCGGGTGTTCCGCAGCGACACCTGCACGGCCGCGGCCGAGGAGCGGCCCCGCCCGCGCATCCTGGTCAGCGACAGCCGCCCACCGGAGTTCGTCGGGCCGCTCGCGGAGCGGGTCGGCGGCGATGTCGCGCCGATGGGCTCGGCGGGCGCGAAGGCGATGGCGGTGCTGCGCGGGGCGGCCGACGCCTACGTGCACGCCGGTGGGCAGTGGGAGTGGGACTCCGCGGCGCCGGTCGGGGTCGCGCTGGCGGCGGGGCTGCACTGCTCCCGGATCGACGGGTCGCCGCTCGCATACAACGAGCCGCACCCGTATCTGCCGGATCTGCTGATCTGCAGGCCCGAGCTGGCGCAGGCGTTGCTGGCAGGCATCGCGGACCTGACCGGGACGACCGCGGACAGCCCGCGGGTCGCGATGGTGCGCGAGTACCTCGGCTCGCTGCTGAGCCACGACGCGAGCAAGGTGCGGCTGGCCGCGGACTGCTTCCGCGTCGAGAACGGCAAGCGGACGGGCGATTCCGGACCGGGGATCGTCCGCGAGCTCGAGACCGCGGCGCAGTACCTGCCGCTGACCGCGATCCGGAACCTCACGTTCACCGAGTTCGGCACCGATGTCGTCGCGCGATTCCTGCTGGATATGGCGGTGGGGGACCAGACGCACACCGTCGCGCTGACCGAGCACTTCGCCGTGCCCGGCGCCGAGATCACCGCGATCACCGCCGTCATTGAGCCCGCCCCATGCCCCGACTGAACGGAAGCGTTCAGTCGATCCGATCGAATGAATGTTCCGTTCGCTCGGGCTCGGGGGCGCTCGGATGAGGGTGTACGCCACCACCGACCCGCGCCTCGGGCCCGCGGCGATCGGTGCGTACGCCCGCCGCGTCGAGGCCCTCGGCTACGACGGCATGCACGTCTCGGAGACGATGCACGACCCGTTCCTGCTCGCGGCGCAGGCGCTGCAGGCAACGTCGCTGGTCACGGTGCGCACCTCGATCGCGGTGGCGTTCGTGCGGAGTCCGGTGCTCACCGCCTATACGGCCTGGGACCTGGCTCGGCTGTCGGGCGGGCGGTTCCAGCTGGGGCTCGGCACCCAGATACGGCAGAACATCGAGGAGCGGTACGCGATGCCGTGGTCCGATCCGGCGGCGCGGATGCGTGAGTACGTGCGCGTGGTCCGGGCCGCGTTTGCGACGTTCCGCACCGGTGAGCTGGTTCCGTTCGTCGGGGAGCACTACCGGTTCACCCGGATGCAGTCGGACTTCAACCCGTACGACGGCGGTGACCTGCCGCCGGAGCCGCCGATCTACCTCGGTGGGGTGGGGCGCCGGATGTGCCGGGTGGCGGGGGAGGTGGCCGACGGCTATCTCGGGCACCCCACCTCCGGGCCCCGCAGCATCGCCGAGGACATTCGGCCCGCGCTCGCCGAGGGCGCGGCCGGGTCCGGTCGGGTCCTCGCCGACCTCGATGTCATCGCCGGGGTCCGGGTGATCAGCGGGGCCTCGGACGCGGACCTGGCCCGGGAGCGTGAGCGTCAGCGGCGCCAGCTCGCTTTCCTGTATTCGACGCCCGCCTACCGGCGGGGGCTTGAGCACGCCGACCTCGGGCACCTGCAGCAGTCGCTCGCCCGGATGGTTCGCGCGGACGAGTGGGAGGGCCTGCCCGCCGTCGTCACCGACGACGTCCTCGCCGCGTTGCTGCCGATCGCACGCTATCCCGAGCTCGCCGCCGTGATCGGTGAGCGCGTCGGCGGCCTCGTCGACGGCATCACCCTCGCGCCACCCGCGGACCCGGTCGACGACTCGCAGTTCGCGGACGTCGTCGCCCAACTCCAGGAACTGTGAGTGATTTTCACCCCGACCGGGGTGAAAATCACGCACGGGCGGCGCAGCCGCACTCACGAAGGGAACACCCATGACACCTGACCAGCTCGTCACCGAATTCTGTGCGCGGTGGAAGGACGCCGACGCCGACGCTCTTGCCGCGTACTTCACCGAAGACGCGGTGTACCACAACATTCCGATGCAGCCGATCGTCGGTAGGGATGCGATCAGGGAGTTCATCGCCGGGTTCCTCGGCCAGACCGGTGGCGTCGAGTATCGGGTGCACCACCAGGCGACCACCGGGCCGGTGGTGATGAACGAGCGCACCGACGTGTTCACGATCGGCGGCACCACCATCGAACTCCCGGTGATGGGGGTCTTCGAGGTCACCGAGGACGGCAGGATCTCCGGGTGGCGGGACTACTTCGACATGGCGCCGCTCGCCGCGATGGGATAGCGCAACGGCAGAAGGCCCCGGTCGACACTGTCGACCGGGGCCTTCTGCATGTGTGGTGCACTCGAAATGCGAGTGCCCCCGGCAGGATTCGAACCTGCGACCTTTCGCTCCGGAGGCGAACGCTCTATCCCCTGAGCTACGGGGGCGCACCGAGAAATCGGTGTGCCGGTTGGGCTGGCTTACTGTAACGCATGCGACGCCGGATTCCCTATTCGCGCCGCTGACCTGCGATGAACGGGGGTTCATGGGTCATGTTCGGACCTGCGATGACCCATGAACCCCCGTTCATCAGTTCATCGGGAGCGGGGCCGCGCCCTTCTCGGCGAGCAGCTGCGTCATCCGGTCGGACTCGCTCTGCTGGGTGTCGACCATCGTCTGCGCGAGTCCGCGCACCGTCGGCACCTCGGCGCGCTGCGCGCCGTATTCCATCATCGGCAGCCCACCCTGATGGTGCCGGAGCATCAACTGCAGGAACAGCACGTCCGCCTCGGGGCCCCTGGCCTGCCGCAGCGCGGCCATGTCCTCGGACGTCGCCATCCCCGGCATCTGCGTTCCCCCCGCCGGTGCCGTCGTCGCCGCACCGCCGTGTGCCGTGCCGTCGTGTGCCATGCCGTCGTGTCCGTCGCCCATCCACGTCATGTAGTCGTCGGTCGACAGCAGCGGCTGGTCCCACAACGACAACCAGCCGGTCATCTGACCGATCTGGTTCTGCTGCGTGGTCAGGATGTCGTACGCGAGGTCCCGGACCATCGGATCGGTGGCGTTCGCGATCGCGATCGCGGACATCTCCACCGCCTGGTTGTGGTGCACCATCATGTCCTGCGCGAATCCGACATCCACCGACCCCGCGACCGGGTCGGCGGGTCGGTCGTCGTGCAGGAACTGATTCGCGAAGAACCCGAGCCCGAACCCGACCGCGATCGCCGCGACCACGCCGAGCACGGCGAGCGCGGTGCGCTGGCTGCGGCCGGTTTCGGAGCTGTTCGTTGCGGTCATGTCAGCTCGCGGGCGCAGGCTCGGGGGCCATCGGCAGGCCGGCGCCGCCGATCTCGGACGCGTCCGGGGTGAGGCCCTCGCCGTCCATCGAGACCGCGTCGGGTCCCGGCGTCGACGGGTCGAACGCGGGCGGGTTGTCGGGATCAAACGCGCCGGGGATCGTCGAGCAGCTCGCGCCCTTCTCCGGGTACGCGCCGAAGTTGTTCAGTCGCAGCGCGGCGATGAACTGGTTGATCCGCGGGTCGTCGGCGCCGTCGACCTTGAGCTGGTGACCCCAGCTCTGCAGCGAGATCGGCGTGTCCATGCCCGGGTACGGCGACATCAGCATGTACGCCTTGCCGTCGACCCGGTCGACGAGCTGCTGCCGCTCCTCGTCGGACACGGTGTCGGGGTTGTAGGTGATCCAGACGGCGCCGTGCTCGAGCGAGTGCACCGCGTTCTCGGTGCGGATCGGGTTCGGGTAGACGACACCCGTGCAGGTGGCCCAGGTCGCGTCGTGCGGGCCACCGAACGGCGGGGTCTGGTCGTACGCGACCCGCTGCTCCGCGGACACGTGCAGTGCCGCCGGGTAGTCGAGCTTCACGACGCCGTCGATATTCGTCGACGGGTCCGGGTTCGACTCGCTGGGGGCGAACTTGTCGGCCTCGGCCTTGTCCTGGTACTTCGGCACCAGGTTCACGGCAAGCAGCGCGATCAACGCGATCACCGCGACCGCGGCCCCGATCGTCAACCAGGGGATGTTGCGCTGCGTCGGCAGCCCGCCCTTGGCGGAGCCACCGGAACGCTTGTTGGCAGCCTTGATGGCCTTGGCGGATTTGGCGCTGCTCTTGGCGCCGCGATTTTCCGAACCGCTCGGCATCTGTCAGTGCTCTTTCGCTGAAGTGGACGTCGTGTCTCGGGGGCGGGGCGCCCGCTGTCGAGGTGACAGGTGCCCCCTATGGTCGTCCCACTGTACGTTCAGTGCCTGAGCGCAGGCTTTGAACGGCCAGCCCATAGGATGAATACCCGTGACTCCCGCCGACCTTGCCGAACTCCTTCGTGTCACCGCCGCGAAGGTCCTCACCGACCACGATCTCGACGCCGCCGTCCTGCCCGCGACGCTGACCGTCGAGCGTCCGCGCAACCCCGAGCACGGCGACTACGCGAGCAACGTCGCGATGCAGGTGGCGAAGAAGGCCGGGGTCAACCCGCGTGAGCTGGCGACCTGGCTCGCCGAGGCGCTCACCGCGGCGGACGGCATCGACTCCGCCGAGATCGCTGGCCCCGGCTTCCTCAACATCCGGCTCGCCGCAGCGGCGCAGGGCGCCATCGTGGCGAAGGCGATCGCCGCCGGGCAGAGCTACGGAAGCTCGACCGCGCAGGAGGGTCGGCGGATCAACCTGGAGTTCGTGTCCGCGAACCCGACCGGGCCGATCCACCTCGGCGGCACCCGGTGGGCCGCGGTCGGTGACGCGCTCGGCCGGATCCTCGCCGCCCAGGGCGCGGACGTCACCCGGGAGTACTACTTCAACGATCACGGTGCCCAGATCGACCGGTTCGCCCGGTCGCTGATCGCGTCCGCGAAGGGGGAGCCCGCACCCGAGGACGGGTACGCCGGTGCGTACATCGTGGACATCGCCGCCGACGTGCTCGCGCAGCGTCCCGACGCGCTCGCGCTCCCCGTCGACGAGCAGCAGGAGGTGTTCCGCTCGATCGGTGTGGCGATGATGTTCGACCACATCAAGCGGACCCTGCACGAGTTCGGAACCGACTTCGACGTCTACTTCCACGAGAACTCGCTGTTCGAGTCCGGTGCGGTGGAGCGGGCCGTCGCCACCCTCAAGTCGAGCGGCAACCTGTACGAGGAGGACGGGGCCTGGTGGCTCAAGAGCACCGACTTCGGTGACGACAAGGACCGCGTCGTCATCAAGTCCGACGGCAACGCCGCCTACATCGCGGGCGACATCGCGTACTTCCAGGACAAGCGTTCCCGCGGCTTCGACCTGTGCATTTACATGCTCGGTGCCGACCATCACGGCTACATCGGCCGGCTCAAGGCCGCAGCAGCGGCGTTCGGCGACGATCCGGCGACCGTCGAGGTGCTGATCGGCCAGATGGTCAACCTGGTCCGCGACGGGGTCGCGGTCAAGATGAGCAAGCGGGCGGGCACCGTCATCACCCTCGACGACCTCGTCGAGGCGATCGGCGTCGATGCCGCCAGGTACGCGATGATCCGCTCGTCGGTGGATTCGAGCCTCGACATCGACCTCGAGCTGTGGGCCAGCACCACCAGCGAGAACCCGGTCTACTACGTGCAGTACGCGCATGCTCGGCTGGCGTCGCTGGCCCGCAACGCCGCGGACCTCGGGCTGACCACGGAGAACCCGCGGTGTGAGCTGCTCACCCACGAGCGTGAGGGCGACCTGATCCGCACCATCGGCGACTTCCCGAAGGTCGTCGGGACCGCCGCGGACCTGCGGGAACCGCACCGCGTCGCCCGCTACCTCGAGGAACTGGCCGGCACCTACCACCGCTTCTACACCGACTGCCGCGTCCTGCCGCAGGGCGACGAGCCTGCCGGCGACCTGCACACCGCGCGGCTCGCGCTGTGCGGTGCCACCCGCCAGGTCCTCGAGAACGGTCTCGGCCTGCTCGGTGTCAGCGCACCGGAGCGGATGTGAACGCGCATCCCGCCGGACCGCGGCACGCGGACATCCCGCACGCGCCGGGGCTGCCGCCTCGGCCAACCGCCCCGGCGCAGATGGCGGCACTTCCTGCCGCGGTGTGGCCGCGCGGCGCCGCCCGCGGGGCGGACGGCGTCGTCCGCCTCGCCGGTGTCCCGGTCACCGACCTGGCCGAGCGGTACGGCACCCCGCTGTTCGTGATCGACGAGGACGACTTCCGGTCCCGCTGCCGCGACATGGCCCGCGCGTTCGGCGGCGCGGACCGCGTCCACTACGCGTCGAAGGCGTTCCTGAGCGCCGAGATCGCCCGGTGGGTCGCCGACGAGGGGTTGTCGATGGACGTGGCCTCCGGCGGCGAGCTGGCGGTCGCGCTGCACGGTGGGTTCCCCGCGGAGCGGATCACGATGCACGGCAACAACAAGTCGGTCGCCGAACTGCGGGCCGCGGTCTCGGCGGGGGTCGGGCACATCGTGCTGGACTCGATGCAGGAGATCGACCGGCTCGACGCCGTCGCGGCCGACCTCGGTGTCGTGCAGGACGTGCTGATCCGGATCACGGTCGGCGTGGAGGCGCACACCCACGAGTTCATTGCCACCGCCCACGAGGACCAGAAGTTCGGCTTCTCGTTGTCCGGTGGTGCGGCGCGGGGGGCCGTCCGGCGCGTGTTCGAGACCGGTAATCTTCGGCTCGTCGGCCTGCACAGTCACATCGGCTCGCAGATCTTCGACGTCGACGGGTTCGAACTGGCGGCGCACCGGGTGATCGGGCTGCTGCGGGAGATCGTCGACGAGTTCGGCAGCGACAAGACCGAGCAGCTGAACATCATCGACCTCGGTGGTGGCCTCGGGATCTCCTACCTGGAGAGCGACGATCCGCCGCCGGTGGACGAGCTGGCCGCGAAGCTGACGAGCATCGTCGCCACCGAATCCGCCGCCGCCGGGCTGCCGGTGCCGACCCTGATGGTCGAACCCGGTCGGGCCATCGCCGGCCCCGGCACCGTTACGTTGTACGAGGTCGGCACCGTCAAGGATGTCCGCCTGGACGGCAACGCAACTCGCCGATACGTCAGCGTGGACGGCGGAATGAGTGACAATATCCGGACCGCGCTGTACCAGGCCGAGTACGACTGTCGGCTGGTCTCGCGGGACAGTCACGCGGATCCCGTCGTCGCCCGAGTGGTGGGCAAGCACTGCGAGAGCGGCGACATCGTGATCCGTGACGGCTGGCTGCCCGACGACGTCGGAGCCGGTGACCTGCTCGCGGTCGCGGCCACCGGCGCATACTGCTATTCGATGTCCAGCCGCTACAACCTGCTCACCCGGCCCGCCGTGGTCGCGGTTCGCGACGGAGAACCCCGTCTCGTCCTGCGCAGGGAGACCGTGGAAGATCTGCTCAGCTTGGAGGTACAGCAACATGACTGAACCGAACGCCGCCGCGATCGGTGTGGCGGTACTCGGCCTCGGCAACGTGGGCAGCGAGGTTGTGCGGATCATCCGCGAACACGCCCGCGACCTCGAGTCCCGGGTCGGCGCCCCGCTCGTCGTGCGGGGGATCGCCGTTCGCCGGATCGACGGCGACCGGGGGGTGCCGGAGGAGCTGCTGACCACGGACGCGGATTCGCTCGTCGCGCGCGCCGACGTGGACGTGGTGGTCGAGGTGATCGGGGGAATCGAGGTCCCGCGCAAGCTGATCCTCGCTGCCCTGAACTCCGGCAAGTCCGTCGTCACCGCCAACAAGGCGCTGCTCGCCGAGTACACCGGGGAACTGGCCGAGGCCGCGGAGAAGCAGAACGCCGACCTGTACTTCGAGGCCGCCGTCGCCGGTGCGATCCCGGTGATCCGGCCGTTGACCCAGTCGCTCGCCGGTGACCGGGTCGTCCGGGTTGCCGGAATCGTCAACGGCACCACCAACTTCATCCTGTCCGCGATGGACGAGACCGGCGCCGACTACGCCGACACCCTCGCCGAGGCGGGTCGTCTCGGCTACGCGGAGGCCGACCCGACCGCGGATGTGGAGGGCTTCGACGCCGCAGCCAAGGCCGCGATCCTCGCGTCGATCGCGTTCCACACCCGCGTCACCGCCGCCGACGTCTACCGCGAGGGCATCTCGACGATCAGCTCGGCGGACCTCGAGGCCGCGAAGTCGCTGGGCTGCACCGTCAAGTTGCTCTCGATCTGTGAGCGTCTCGTCGGGGAGGACGGCACCGAACGGGTCTCCGCCCGGGTCTACCCGTCCCTCGTTCCGCTCGAGCATCCGCTCGCCTCGGTGAACGGCGCCTTCAATGCGGTCGTCGTCGAGGCCGAGGCCGCCGGTCGATTGATGTTCTACGGGCAGGGCGCGGGCGGCGCCCCCACCGCGTCCGCGGTGATGGGCGACGTGGTGATGGCGGCACGGAACAAGGTCAACGGCAGCCGCGGGCCCCGCGAGTCCAGCTATGCCGACCTTCCGATCGCGCCGATCGGGGAGATCCCGACCCGGTACTACGTCAACATGCAGGTCGCGGACCGGGCCGGTGTGCTCTCCGCGGTCGCGGCGGAATTCGCCAAGCATGACGTCTCGATCTCGACGGTGCGCCAGGAGGGTGCGGGAGACGGGGCGCGACTGATCGTCGTCACCCACCGTGCCACCGACGCCGCCCTGTCCGAAACTGTTGCCGCCCTTGGCAAACTCGACTTCGTCACCGCGGTCACCAGTGTTCTCCGATTGGAAGGTTCCAGTGAATAGCCCTCGTCAGCACACCCCCGTTCACACGCCCTGGCCGGGCCTGATCGAGGCGTACCGGGATCGTCTCGCGATCGGCGAGAACTGGAAGACCGTCACCCTGCGCGAGGGCGGGACGCCGCTGCTTCCCGCGGGCCACCTGTCCGAGCTGACCGGGTGCGAGGTGTACCTCAAGGTCGAGGGCCTCAACCCGACCGGGTCGTTCAAGGACCGCGGCATGACGATGGCCGTCACCGACGCCCTCGCCCGCGGTCAGAAGGCCGTGCTGTGCGCGTCCACCGGCAACACCTCCGCCTCGGCGGCGGCCTACGCCGCGGTCGCGAAGATGACCTGTGCTGTGCTCGTCCCGCAGGGCAAGATCGCGATGGGCAAGCTTGCCCAGGCGGTCATGCACGGCGCCAAAATCATCCAGGTCGAGGGCAACTTCGACGACTGCCTCGAACTCGCCCGCAAGACCACCGCCGAGTTCCCGACCATCGGCCTGGTCAACTCCGTGAACCCCGTTCGGATCGAGGGACAGAAGACGGCGGCGTTCGAGATCGTCGACGCGCTCGGCAAGGCCCCCGACATCCATGCGCTGCCGGTCGGGAATGCGGGCAACATCACGGCGTACTGGAAGGGCTACTCCGAGTACTACGCCGACGGCATCAGCTCGGTCCGGCCGCGGATGCTCGGTGTGCAGGCCGCAGGTGCCGCCCCGCTGGTGAACGGCGCCCCGGTCAAGGACCCCGAGACCATCGCGACCGCGATCCGTATCGGCGCGCCCGCATCGTGGGAGGGCGCGGTGAACGCGAAGGAGCAGTCGAACGGGGCGTTCCGCGCCGCGACCGATGACGAGATCCTCGAGGCATACCGCCTGATCGCGCGCACCGAGGGCGTCTTCGTCGAGCCTGCGTCCGCCGCGTCGGTCGCGGGCCTGCTCGCCGCGCACAAGGAAGGGTGGCTCGACGCCGGACAGACGGTCGTCTGCACCGTCACCGGCAACGGACTCAAGGATCCCGATACCGCACTTCTGGGAATGCCTGCCGTCCAGCCGATCCCGGTCGACCCGGTGGCCGTCGCCTCGGCGCTCGAGCTGGTGTAGTGACCGCACAGCGAATCGACGACACTGCGATGACTCAGACCTTGCCAACGGGGTTGACCGTGACTGCGCGGGTGCCCGCGTCCACGGCCAACCTCGGCCCCGGGTTCGACACGCTGGGTATGGCGCTGGGTCTGTACGACGAGATCACCGTCAGCACAACCGAGTCCGGACTGTCGGTCCGCGTCGAGGGGGAGGGGGCCTCGGACGTTCCCTGGGGACCCTCCCACCTGGTGGTCCGCGCCATCGAGCGTGGTCTCGAGGCGGCCGGTGTGTGGGCGGGTGGCCTGGACGTGGTGTGTCGCAATGTCATTCCGCATTCGCGTGGTCTCGGATCATCCGCGTCGGCGGCCGTCGGTGGTCTCGCCGCGGCCAACGGCCTTGTCGCCCTGCTCGACCCCGCGCTGGCCCTCACCGATGCGCAGCTGGTTCAGCTCTCGTCGGAGTTCGAGGGTCACCCCGACAATGCGTCCGCCAGCGTGCTCGGCGGCGCCGTCGTCTCCTGGAGCGAGGACGTGGACGACGCCAATTCGCCGCGCAGCTTCGGTGCGGTCCGGCTCGCCGTGCACCCGAGCATTCGCGTCGTCGCGCTGGTGCCGGAGGAGCGGTCCGCGACCGCCCACACCCGCGGACTGCTCCCCGATGCGGTGCCGCATGTCGACGCGGCGTTCAACGTCAGCCGCGCCGCGCTCGCGGTGGTTGCGCTCACCTCACGGCCGGACCTGCTGATGACCGCCACCGAGGACCGCCTGCACCAGGGGCAGCGGGCATCCGCGCTGCCGCTGACCACCCGCTGGGTCGAGACGCTGCGCGGTCGGGGAATCGCCGCCGTCGTCTCCGGTGCGGGCCCCACCGTGCTGGCGCTGACCACCGAACCGCTGCCCGAGGACCTGCGCACGACCGCAGCGGCCGAGGGCCTGCGGGTGCTCGACCTCGAGGTCGCGGACGGGGTCCGCGTCTCCTGACGGGCCACCGGGTCGCCCGCACGGCGACCCGCCGGGGACCCTCACGGCGACCCGCCGGGGACCCTCACGGCGACCCGCCGGGGACTGTCACGGCGACCCGCCGGGGACTGTCACGGCGACCCGCCGGGGACTGTCACGGCGACCCGCCGGGGACTGTCACGGCGACCCGCCGGTGTGCCGCAGCACACCGGCGGGTTCTCCTTGCTCGTAATCGTGTTCACGGCTATCCTGAGGTCGTTCGCCCATCGTGCGTATCAGTCGCCGGTGCTCTTCAGGGCAATCACTCCCGACTCAGGAGTCTTCCGATCGGATTCTCATCGGTCGTCAGACTCGGAATCACGGATACCCGCCCCGAGTTCCGGACTGCGTCTTTCTCGCCCGAATCCCCTGTACGCGAGGCACTCGACTTCGCGGGGTGTCGGTGTCGAAGGACGTGCCTGAGTGCGAGATGCGGGCGAGCGGCCCGGCATTTCCCGAACATGTCCGGCATATCCGAGTTCAGTAAATGAGCTGCTTGGACGAACCCCTCGACTCAGCGCCGCGCGGGCGAGGGAAGGAAAGGACCTCCGTGACCGATACGGACCTGATCGCCACTTCTGTGCTCGATTCCGCGGCGTCCGCCGCGACGAGCCAGGCCGGCGGTTCACCGACTTCAGGGGCGGCCCCGGCCGTCGCTACCGCAACCAAGCGCGCCGAGGCGCGTCGCGGCTCCGGACTCTCCGGCATGGTGCTCGCCGAATTGCGCGCGCTCGCTGGCGAGCTCGGCATCAAGGGCACCTCCGGCATGCGCAAGGGCGACCTGATCGCCGCGATCAAGGAGCGGCAGTCCGGTGGCTCCGCCACGCAGCAGGCCGGTGGTGCCGCCACCAAGACGGCACAGGCCGCCGCCGACGAAAAGGCTCCCGTCGTGAAGGTCGAAGCCCCCACGAAGAGCAACACTCCCGCCAAGGGCGAGGCGCGGGCCGGGTCCGAGCGCAGCGAGCAGGCCGCCGAGCCCCGCGAGCGTTCGGGTGCCGCCGAGCCCCACGAGCGATCTGGAGCTGCCGAGCCCCGCGAGCAGGCCGGTGAGGCCGAGGGCGGGCGCCGCGGGCGTCAGCGTCGCGGTGCCTCCCGTTCGGGTGCCGCCGAGCAGTCCGAACCCGCCGAGCAGTCGACCGAGCGTCAGTCCGGTCGGCAGGAGCAGGGCGGCGGTGACCGTCCGCGTCGCGACCGTAACCAGGGCGGCCGGAACAACCAGGACCGAAACCAGGACCGCACCCAGGACGAGCGCGGCCAGGGCGGCAACGGACCGCGCAACGACCGCGACAACCGTGGCGGCGACGACGAGGGGGAGGGCCGCGGCAGGCGTGGCCGCCGCTTCCGGGAACGTCGCCGTGGACGTGACCGCGGTGAGGGCGGCGGCGGTGATGTCGAGATCCGTGAGGATGACGTCCTGCAGCCCGTCGCGGGCATCCTCGATGTCCTCGACAACTATGCTTTCGTCCGGACGTCCGGATACCTCGCCGGACCCAACGACGTCTACGTCTCGATGAACCTGATCCGCAAGAACGGGCTGCGTCGCGGTGACGCGATCACCGGCGCGGTCCGGGTCCCGCGTGAGGGCGAGGGCGGCGGCGGGGGCAGTCAGCGGCAGAAGTTCAACCCGCTGGTCCGGATCGACACCGTCAACGGCGGCGACGTCGAGGCCGCACGCAAGCGCCCCGAGTTCGGCAAGCTCACCCCGCTGTACCCGAACCAGCGGCTGCGGCTTGAGACGACGCCGAACATCATCTCCACCCGCGTCATCGACCTGGTCATGCCGATCGGCAAGGGGCAGCGCGCCCTGATCGTGTCGCCGCCGAAGGCGGGTAAGACGACGGTGATTCAGGACATCGCGAACGCCATCGCCACGAACAATCCCGAGTGCTACCTGATGGTCGTGCTGGTGGACGAGCGACCCGAAGAGGTCACCGACATGCAGCGCTCGGTCAAGGGTGAGGTCATTGCCTCCACCTTCGATCGCCCGCCGTCAGATCACACCTCGGTCGCCGAGCTGGCGATCGAGCGGGCCAAGCGCCTCGTCGAGAACGGTCGCGACGTGGTCGTGCTGCTCGACTCGATCACCCGGCTCGGCCGCGCGTACAACAACTCGTCGCCCGCGTCGGGACGCATCCTCTCCGGTGGTGTCGACTCGACCGCGCTGTACCCGCCGAAGCGTTTCCTCGGCGCGGCCCGCAACATCGAGAACGGCGGCTCGCTGACGATCATCGCCTCCGCGCTGGTCGAGACCGGCTCGACCGGTGACACGGTGATCTTCGAGGAGTTCAAGGGCACCGGCAACGCCGAGCTCAAGCTGGATCGCAAGATTGCCGAGCGTCGGGTGTTCCCCGCGGTCGACGTCAACATGTCCAGCACCCGCAAGGACGAGCTGCTGATGAACCCGGACGAGTTCGCGGTCGTGCACAAGCTGCGCCGCGTGCTCTCGGGGCTCGACACCCACCAGGCCATCGACCTGCTCGTCAATCGGCTGAAGAAGTCGAAGAGCAACGTCGAGTTCCTGATGGAGGTCTCCAAGACCGCCCCCGGCGCCATCGGCGACGACTAGCAGCTGCGCCGCCCGTGGGGGGGGTTTTCCCCCCACAGGGGGAAAAGAAACCCAGGC
>NZ_JBSGXD010000001.1:339321-355345 GCF_053609225.1 Rhodococcus sp. NPDC054953
GGTAGGTCCCGAACACCCCCCCCCGCTCCGCCTGTCGCCCCCCCCCTCTGCTCCCCCTCTTTTTTGCTTTTCCCCCGGCGGGGGGAAAAACCCCCCCACGGTGCGGAGCGCAGCGCCGGGAACAGATTCGGCTGCCTGGCCGTTTAGGAGAACGTCAGCGGCCTCTGGCAGAATGACCGATCGCGCATCGGCATCTGCCGCGTGCTACGAAAACCATGTCCGGTTCCGGTTCACGGCTTCGAGTCTCGGAGTCGACCCGGCGACCATCGAAAGGGACACCATGAAGGCAGGAATTCACCCCGAGTACGTGGCGACCACCGTCGTCTGCGGCTGCGGGAACACGTTCGAGACCCACAGCACCAAGGAGTCCGGACGCATCGTCGTCGAGGTCTGCTCGCAGTGCCACCCGTTCTACACCGGCAAGCAGAAGATCCTCGACACCGGCGGCCGCGTCGCCCGCTTCGAGGCCCGCTACGGCAAGCGCGCCCCGAAGAAGGCCGCTGCCGACAGCTAGCGACACCGCCGACGCCCGTCCTGTGCACCTTGCAGGCCGGGCGTCGGCGTTTTTGCCTCCCGTACCCCTCGACCGCATCACCTCTCGAATCTGGAGCGCACCATGGCGGGCACCACCCAGCCGTCGGCCATCGACGACATCCTTGCCGAACACGCCGGCCTCGAACTGCAGCTGGCCGACCCGTCGCTGCACAACGATCCGGCCGCAGCGCGCCGGGTGGGGAAGCGGTTCGCCGAACTCGCGCCGATCATGGCGACGCACACCAAACTGGTCGCCGCCCGCGAGGATCTCGAGGCCGCCCGCGAGCTGGCCGCCGACGACTCCGCGTTCGCGGCCGAGGTGCCCGCGCTGGAGGCCCTCGTCGCCGAGCTGGATGTCGCGCTGACCGACCTGCTCGCACCGCGCGACCCGCACGACGCCGACGACGTGGTCCTCGAACTGAAGTCGGGGGAGGGCGGCGAGGAGTCCGCGCTGTTCGCGTCCGACCTCGCCCGCATGTACATCCGCTACGCCGAGCGGCACGGTTGGCGCGTCGAGGTGCTCGACGCCACCATCTCCGACCTCGGCGGCTACAAGGA
Source organism: Rhodococcus sp. NPDC054953 (assembly GCF_053609225.1). Taxonomy (NCBI): domain Bacteria; kingdom Bacillati; phylum Actinomycetota; class Actinomycetes; order Mycobacteriales; family Nocardiaceae; genus Rhodococcus; species Rhodococcus sp. NPDC054953. The sequence goes on from NZ_JBSGXD010000001.1 coordinate 340,414, forward strand.
CGCGACCCTGTCGATCAAGACCAAGGGCGACGCGAGGGACGGCGTGTGGGCCCGGTTCAAGTTCGAGGGCGGCGTGCACCGGGTGCAGCGGGTCCCGGTGACCGAGTCGCAGGGCCGGGTGCACACCTCCGCGGCGGGGGTGCTGATCTACCCGGAACCCGACGAGGTCGAGGAGGTGCAGATCGACGAGGGCGATCTGCGCATCGACGTCTACCGGTCGTCGGGCAAGGGCGGGCAGGGTGTCAACACCACCGACTCCGCGGTCCGGATCACGCACCTGCCGACCGGCATCGTCGTGACCTGCCAGAACGAGCGGTCCCAGTTGCAGAACAAGGCCCGCGCCATGCAGGTGCTCGCCGCGCGCCTGCAGGCCGCAGCGGAAGAGGCGGCGGAGGCCGAGGCGTCCGCGGGCCGCGCCAGCCAGGTCCGCACCGTCGACCGGTCCGAGCGGATCCGCACCTACAACTTTCCGGAGAACCGGATCACCGACCACCGCATCGGCTTCAAGGCGCACAACCTCGACGCCGTGCTGGACGGGGATATGGACGCACTGCTCGATGCGCTCGGGAAGGCCGACCGAGAGGCCCGGCTCGCCGCGGAGTGAGCGACGGGCCGGGCCTGCCTCCGGTCAGTCGTCGGGTTCCCCGGCCAGTTCGGTGACGTCGATCCCCGGCAGCAGGAAGCAGTTCTCGCCCGTGGCGTTCTCGTAGGGCCCCCACACCGCGGACAGCACGACGCCGCCCTCCGGTTCGACGAGCACCGCCGGTGCGTTGAGGATCTCCTCGGTCGGCGTCATCCGGTCCGCGCCGGTCTCGCCGGTGGTGATGTTGATCCAGTTGACGTCGGGCCCCGACCTGCCCTGCTCGTTCACGACGAACAGCAGGTCGTCGGGTTCGATCCCGTCGTTGTCCGTGTGGGTGAGCGACTGGACCGTTGCGACGCCGCCCTGGCAGCCGAGCGGCGTCGGCTGGACGTCGATCGGTGCCGCGATCGCGAGTGCGGGTGCGCCGACCACGACCGCCCCGCCGAGTGCCGCCACCGCCGCCGCGCGGACCGTGAACCGTGAGTGCAGCATGAGGATTCCTTCCGGTTGCCTTGTCCCGACCCTCCGAACGTATCCGGACATTCCGGGTCCGGGGGAGCGTGCGTGACCGTTCCGTGCCCGCTTCGTGATGGTCATGGCAGGCTGAACCCGTGACCCGACAACCGTTGCGCCTGGCCATCCTCGACGCCACCAGAGCCCTCGAGGACGCCGGTGTGCCCAGCCCGCGGACGGACGCGGAGCTCCTCGCCGCGCACGTGGTCGGCGTCGAACGCGGACGCCTCGGCCTGGTGCCGCTCGTCGACCCCGACGTCATCGCGACCTATCGCGACCTGGTCGCGCAGCGGGCCAAGCGAATTCCGTTGCAGCACATCACCGGTATCGCCTCCATGGGAGAAATTGACCTCGCGGTCGGGCCGGGCGTGTTCGTGCCCCGCCCGGAGACCGAACTGCTGCTCGCGTGGGCGCTTGCGGTGCTCGAGTCGACCCCGACCCGGCCCCCGGTCGTGCTCGACCTGTGCACCGGATCCGGGGCCCTGGCGTTGGCGATCGCGCACGCGCGTCCCGACGCGGTGGTGCACGCCGTCGAACTGGAGTCGAAGGCCCTCGCTTGGGCGCGCCGGAACGCCGACGCGCGGAGTGCGCGGGGGGACACGCCGATCGTGCTGCATCAGGGCGACGTGACCGCACGAACCCTGCTTCCGGAACTGGAGGGCGGTGTCGACCTGATCGTGTCGAACCCGCCGTACATCCCCGAGGGGGCCCCGCTCGACGCGGAGGTCGCCGAGCACGATCCGCACTCGGCGCTCTTCGGCGGGTCGGACGGGTTGTCGGTGATCACGCCGATGGTCGCGAACATCGCCCGATGGTTGCGGATCGGCGGTGCCCTGGCGATTGAGCACGATGACAGCAATGGCGGCCAGGTGGCCGCGCTGTTGCGGGAGCGGCGGGTGTTCGGGGAGGTTGCCGAGCACGACGACCTCGCGGGCAAGCCGCGGTTCGTGGTGGCCCGGCGTGTCGCGACGGCGGCGGAGGCAGCGCGACGACCCTGAGAGGGTGGTGGCGACAGCGGTCCGTTTGGCCGGTGAAAGGATGAACAGGTGAGCATCGTCTACGACTGCGGGCAACCCGACACGCGCGAGGCCGGAATCAGGGCGGCCGGCAATGCACTCAAGGCCGGTCGGCTGGTGGTCGTCCCCACCGACACGGTGTACGGGCTGGCCGCCGACGCCTTCGACAGCGACGCCGTCGCGAGCCTGCTCCGGGCCAAGGGGCGTGGCCGGGACATGCCGGTGCCGGTCCTTGTCGGTTCCTGGAACACCATCGACGGTCTGGTGTTCGCGGTGCGCCCCGAGGCCCGCGAACTGATCCGGGCCTTCTGGCCCGGCGGGCTGAGTCTCGTTGTCCAGCAGGCGCCCTCGCTGGCGTGGGATCTGGGGGACACGCGGGGGACGGTGATGCTGCGGATGCCGCTGCACCCGGTCGCCCTGGAACTGCTCCGGGAGGTCGGCCCGCTGGCGGTGTCGAGCGCGAACATTTCCGGGCAGCCGCCAGCGACGACCGTGGCGGAGGCGCGGGATCAGCTCGGCGGCGGTGTCGGCGTGTACCTCGACGGCGGGCCTGCCGAGCACGCGCTCGCCTCGACGATCGTCGACCTGACCTCCGACGTCCCGCGCATCCTGCGTGAGGGTGCGGTGCCGACGCCGGAGATCGCCGAGGTGCTCGGCGTGACGGTCGAGAGTCTGCTCGGGGGCGGGGCGTGAGGGTGAGCACGGCACAGTGACCGCAGTCGACGCCACGCTCCTGCTCGCAGACGGCCAGGCGACCCGCGGCGCCGGGGTGCCGCTGCGGGAACTGCTGCTGGTGCTGTTCACCGCCGCGGTCGTCACGTTTCTTGCGACCGGGGCGGTGCGCCTGTTCGCGCTCAGGTTCGGTGCGGTCGCGGTGCCCCGCGACCGGGACGTGCACGTCACGCCGACACCGCGGCTCGGCGGCCTCGGCATCTATTTCGGGTTCGTCGCCGCCCTGCTGTTCGCGCAGCAACTTCCTGCGCTGATGCGCGGATTCGAATACAACACCAAGGACATCCCCGCGGCCCTGGTCTCGGCGACGGTGATCGTCGCGGTCGGGTTCGTCGACGACCGCTGGGGTCTCGACGCGCTCACGAAGTTCGTCGGCCAGGTCACCGCCGCGGGCGTGATGGTCGTGATGGGCGTCAGTTGGCTGGTGCTCTACGTTCCGTTCGGCGGGGTGAACACCGTCGTCCTCGACCAGTTGCAGGGCGGGCTGTTCACCGCGCTGGTCGCGGTCGTGATGATCAACGCGATGAACTTCGTTGACGGCCTCGACGGCCTTGCCGCGGGTCTCGGGCTGATCGCGTCGGTGGCGATCTGCGTGTTCTCCGTCGGGTTGCTGCACGAACAGGGCGGTGACGTGAGCGCCTACCCGCCCGCGATGATGGCGGCAGCCCTGGCCGGCGCCTGCCTCGGCTTCCTGCCGCACAACTTTCAGCCCGCCCGGATCTTCATGGGCGACTCCGGGTCGATGCTGATCGGTCTGATGCTCGCCGCGATCGCCACCAGCGCCTCGGGGCGGATCCCGCTGAACGCGTACGGATCCCGCGACATGCTCGGCCTGCTCTCGCCGCTGCTGCTGGTCGGTGCGGTGATGTTCATTCCGATCCTGGACCTGCTGCTCGCGGTGGTCCGCCGCACGATGGCGGGCCGCAGCCCGTTCGCCCCGGACAAGATGCACCTGCATCATCGGCTGCTGCAGATCGGCCACTCGCATCGGCGTGTGGTCCTGTTGATCTACTTGTGGGTCGGGGTGCTGGCCTTCGGTGCGGTCGGCTCGGCCCTGTTCGACCGGCGGATCGTGGTGTTGCTCGTCGCGGGGGGGTTGGTCTTCGCCCTGGTGGTGACCGCGGTGCCGTCGCTGCGGGTGCAGCGGGTGCGTGATCGCGACGGCGGCGCCGGCTGACGGTGCTGCGGGGGAGGCGCGCGGGCGCCCGCTACCCTGGACCGCTGTGAGCTTCTCTCCGGAACCCCTGCCCGATCCGTCCGCACCGCTTCGCGCCGCGGTGCGCTGGGGACTGGCGGGGCTGGTCGCCCTCGCGGTCCTCGGGTCCGTGGTGGCCGCGCTGGTCGCGGGCCTGCCCGGGCTGTGGGGTGCGCTGATCGGGGTCGCGGTCGGCGGCGGGTTCATCCTCTGCACCGCGCTGGCCGTGCTGTTCACCGAGAAGATGCCGCCCGCGACGTCGGGATTGATCCTGCTCGGCAGTTGGCTGCTGAAGATGATCCTGGCGATCCTGGTGCTGGGGCTGTTGAAGGGGATGGACTTCTACAGCAAGGGTGCACTGGTCATCGTCATGGTGTTGGCGCTCGTGATCGTGCTCGGCGCCGAGACGTACGGATTGCTGCGGGTGAAGGTTCCGTACGTCGACAGCCCCGATCCGGGCGACGCGGAGTCCGACGGAAAGTAGTACTACGGCCAGTAGTTGACCGGTTTGATCGACCCCCGTCTACACAACGTCGTAGAAGTGTTGATAGGGTCGACCCCACGCGAGTGCTGGAACGACGCGAATCAGACGAAACAGCGTCGGCTGGCAGCCGCACAGGTGACTCCGTTCGAGTGTGTTCGGAATCGGTCTAGTCGACCGGATCCGCACGTGGTGGGGCCGCCGAGTCGACGACAGTCGCCGACACCGACAGACGCAGGACCAGCGACATCCATGGATGCGCGTGGACCTCAGCGGCTGACGAACACGCGAGCCGACCTTGTCGACTTGTTAGTTCGTCAATGTCCGATCGAACCGCAGGCGATGCCGCCTGCGGCCACGACAACGGGAGAGACCGCTGAGCGTCACCACCTTGGCCGCGGAATTCCATCCGCCGTCACTAACCGACTTCTTCCCTCCCGCTGTGCTGTTCGAGGGCACCCCGTTCGAGCTCGACCGACTGATGCTGATCCGCATCCTGATGTCGGTCGTCCTGCTCGCGTTCTTCGCGTACGCGATGCGCAGCCCGAAGCTCATCCCTCGCGGCGTGCAGAACGTGGCCGAGATCGGCCTGAACTTCGTCAAGGAGCAGATCGCCGACGAGGTGCTCGGTAAGGAACAGGGCAAGCGCTTCCTGCCCGTCCTGGTCACGATCTTCTTCACGGTCCTGTTCCTGAACGCGTCGAGTGTCATCCCGTTCCTGAACATCTCGTCGAACGCCCGGGTCGGCATGCCGATCGTCCTGGCCGCGCTCGCGTACGTGGTGTTCAACTACGTCGGCATCAAGAAGTACGGCTTCTTCAAGTACGTGAAGTCGTCCATCGTCGTCCCGAACGTCCCGATCGCGCTGCACGTGCTGCTGATTCCGATCGAGTTCATCTCGACCTTCATCCTGCGGCCGTTCACGCTGACCGTGCGACTCATGGCCAACATGCTCGCCGGCCACATCATGCTCGTGCTGTTCTTCAGCGCCACCCAGTTCTTCTTCTTCGAGGCAGCCGCGGGAATGAAGGTGTTCGGCATCTTCTCGCTGGCAGCCGGGTTCGGCTTCACCCTCTTCGAGATGCTGGTGATCTTCCTGCAGGCGTACGTGTTCGCCCTGCTGACCGCCGTGTACATCGACCTGGCGTTGCACGCCGACTCGCACTGACCGGACGATCCGCACGGATCTCCGCTCAGGCCTGCACTGACTGCCTGACACACCACACAAACTGACCCTTCGCCGAACCCGGCGTCGGGCAACAGAAAGGGAACGGAAAACCAATGAGCCTCGCGTACCTGGCACAGGAAGCCGTTACGACCACCACCACCGGTGAGGGCTTCGGCGCCATCGGTTACGGCCTCGCCGCCATCGGCCCCGGCATCGGCGTGGGCATCGTCGTCGGCAAGGCCATCGAGGGCATCGCCCGTCAGCCCGAGCTGGCCGGCCAGATCCGTACCAACATGTTCCTCGGTATCGCGTTCACCGAGGCCCTGGCGCTGATCGGCCTCGTCGCCGGCTTCATTTTCTGATCACGCCATGACGAACATTGCAGTGATCGCGGCCGCGGAGGGCGAGGACATCAATCCTCTGCTCCCCGCGACCTATGACATCGTCTGGTCGCTGGTCTGTGTCGCCGTCATCGGCGTCGTCTTCTGGAAGTTCATCCTCCCGAAGTTCCAGCAGGTGCTGGCCGACCGTACCGACCAGATCGAGGGCGGCATCAAGCGTGCCGAGGAGGCCCAGTCGGAGGCGAAGGCTGCGCTCGAGCAGTACCGCGCTCAGCTGGCCGACGCGCGCACCGAGGCCGCGGCGATCCGCGAGGACGCCCGCACCCAGGGCCAGCAGATCATCGCCGAGATGAAGGTGCAGGCGCAGGAGGAGAGCGACCGCATCGTTGCCGCGGGCAACAGCCAGCTCACCGCTCAGCGTCAGCAGATCGTTGCGGAACTGCGCAGTGATCTCGGCCGTACCGCGGTCGACCTCGCCGAGAAGGTCATCGGTGAGACCCTCGCCGACGACGTGAAGCGGGCAGGCACCATCGACCGTTTCCTCAGCGAACTGGACGCCGTCAGCTCCGCGAACGGAAAGTGAGCACCATGTACGCAGCAAGCCGTGAGGCGCTGACTCAGACGAGGAGCGCCCTGGAATCAGCGTTGGCCGGGGTTTCGGCCGGCGCGGCGACCGCGGCTGCGGCACAGACCGGCGCGGAGCTGTTCACGGCGGTCGAGGTCCTCGACGGCCAGCGCACCCTCCGCGCCGCGCTGGCCGATCCGTCGGCCCCCGCGGCCGTCCGGCAGGCGCTCGCCGAGCAGGTGTTCTCGGGCAAGGTGTCCGCCGAGACGCTGGCGACGCTGAAGGCGGCAGCTGGCCAGGACTGGTCGACCTCCGCGGACCTGCGCAACTCGCTGGTCCAGCTCGGCCGGGAGTCGCTGCTGCGCGCAGCCGACGACCAGAACCAGCTCGACACCGTCGAGGACGAGCTGTTCCGGCTCGGACGCATCGTGGCAGGCAACGCCGACCTCGAGCAGAACCTGTCCGATCGTGCCCAGCCCGCGGCGGCGAAGCGGAAGCTGCTGTCCACGCTGCTGTACGGCAAGGTCACGGCGGTCACCGAGGCGTTGGCTGGTCAGGCGGTCGGTCGGCTGCAGTCGGCACCGGCAGATGCGTTCAACGAGCTGTCCGAGCTGGCCGCGGCCCGACGCGATAAGGCGGTCGCCCACGTGCGCAGCGCCACCCCGCTGTCGGACGCGCAGGCTCAGCGGCTCGCCGAGACGCTGACCCGGACCTACGGGAAGCCGGTCACCGTGCACGTGGAGGTCGACCCCGAACTCCTCGGTGGACTCGTGGTCCGCGTGGGTGACGAGGTCATCGACGGCAGTGCCGCGGGACGACTCGCGTCGCTTCGCAAGAACCTCAAGTAGCCGGCGTCCACCGCTGCGGCCCGCAGCACCCACCCTCCCGAACCATTTTCGAGACCAGATACCGAGAGCAGGAAGAACATGGCGGAGCTGACGATCTCCTCCGACGAGATCCGTAGCGCGATCGAGAACTACACCGCGAGCTACTCCCCGGAGGCCTCCCGTGAGGAGGTCGGCACGGTGTCCGACACCAGCGACGGCATTGCGCACGTCACCGGCCTGCCGTCGGCGATGGCCAACGAACTGCTGGAGTTCCCCGGCGGCGTCCTCGGTGTGGCGCTGAACCTGGACGCCACCGAGATCGGTGCCGTCGTCCTTGGTGACTTCCAGGACCTGGAGGAGGGGCAGCAGGTCAAGCGGACCGGCGACGTCCTCTCCGTTCCCGTCGGCGACGCCTTCCTTGGTCGCGTCGTGAACCCGCTCGGCCAGCCGATCGACGGCCTCGGCGAGATCGAGTCGACCGAGAACCGCGCCCTGGAGCTGCAGGCGGCAACGGTGCTCGAGCGCCAGCCGGTCGAGGAGCCGCTGCAGACCGGCATCAAGGCCATCGACGCGATGACCCCGATCGGCCGCGGCCAGCGTCAGCTCGTCATCGGTGACCGCAAGACCGGCAAGACCGCGGTCTGCATCGACGCGATCCTGAACCAGAAGGCCAACTGGGCGACTGGCGACCCGAAGCAGCAGGTCCGCTGCATCTACGTCGCGATCGGCCAGAAGGGCTCCACCATCGCAGGCGTGAAGCAGGCGCTGGAGGAGAACGGTGCGATGGAGTACACCACCATCGTCGCCGCCCCGGCCTCCGACTCCGCCGGCTTCAAGTGGCTGGCCCCGTACACCGGCTCGGCCATCGGCCAGCACTGGATGTACCAGGGCAAGCACGTCCTCGTCGTGTTCGACGACCTGACCAAGCAGGCCGAGGCGTACCGCGCCATCTCGCTGCTGCTGCGTCGCCCGCCGGGACGCGAGGCCTACCCCGGCGACGTGTTCTACCTGCACTCCCGCCTGCTGGAGCGTTCGGCGAAGCTGTCCGACGCGCTCGGCGGCGGCTCGCTGACGGCCCTGCCGATCATCGAGACCAAGGCGAACGACGTCTCGGCCTACATCCCGACGAACGTCATCTCGATCACCGACGGTCAGGTCTTCCTCGAGTCCGACCTGTTCAACAAGGGGATCCGCCCCGCGATCAACGTCGGCATCTCGGTGTCCCGCGTCGGTGGCGCCGCCCAGACTAAGGGCATGAAGAAGGTGTCCGGCTCGCTGCGTCTGGAGCTGGCCCAGTTCCGTGAGCTCGAGGCGTTCTCCGCCTTCGCGTCCGACCTGGACGACGCCTCGAAGGCCCAGCTCGAGCGCGGCCAGCGTCTGGTCGAGCTGCTCAAGCAGGACCAGTACAGCCCGATTGCCGTCGAGGATCAGATCGTCTCGATCTACCTTGCCGGTGAGGGCGTGTTCGACTCGGTGCCGGTCGGCGACGTCCGCCGCTTCGAGTCCGAGCTGCTCGAGGATCTGCACCGCAACGCCGCTGGCGTGTACGAGCAGATCGCGGGCGGCAAGGCGCTCGACGACAGCTCGATCGAGGCGCTGACCGCCGCGACCGACAAGTTCAAGCAGGGCTTCCTCGCGTCCGACGGCAGCCGCGTCGTCAACGAGGCCGAGGCGTCCGCGCTTGGCGCCGACGAGGTCAGCCAGGAGCAGGTTTCCGTCACCCGCAAGCACGTCACCAAGTGAGGGCGACGGCCGTGACGGACACTAATTGGGAAGGAGGGACTGAGTAGATGGCGAACTTGCGCGAATTGCGCTCCCGCATCAAGTCGGTCAACTCGACCAAGAAGATCACCAAGGCGCAGGAGCTGATCGCCACCTCCCGCATCACCAAGGCGCAGATTCGGGTCGCGGCCTCCAAGCCGTACGCCGAGGAGATCACCAAGGTGCTCTCCGCGCTGGCGAGTGCCTCGGGATCGCTCGATCACCCGCTGCTCAACGAGCGTGCCAACCCGAAGCGTGCGGCCGTGCTGGTGGTCACCAGCGACCGCGGCATGTGCGGCGGCTACAACTCCAACGTCCTCAAGGAGGCCGAGGAGCTGTTCGCGCTGCTGCGCAGCGAGGGCAAGGAGCCGGTGCTCTACGTGCTCGGCACGAAGGGCCTGACCTACTACACCTTCCGCGACCGCGACGTGAAGGGCGCCTGGACCGGGTTCTCCCAGGACCCGGGCTACGCCGACGCGGCACGGGCCAGCAGGCACCTCGTGGAGCTGTTCATGGCGGGGTCGGGGACCAGCATCCCGGCCCACAACGGTGAGGGCACGATCGAGGGCGTCGACGAACTGCACATCGTCTACACGAAGTTCGTGTCGATGCTGACGCAGGCGCCCGAGGTGCGCCGGATGGCGCCCCTGGAGATCAGCTACCAGGACGAAAACTTCGAGCTCGGGGACGACATGCTCTCCGACTCGAACGGTGCTGCGCCGACGGCTCAGTACGACTTCGAGCCGGAGGCCGGGACGCTGCTGTCCGCCCTCCTCCCGAAGTACATCAACACCCGCATCTACTCGTCGCTGCTCGATGCGGCAGCGTCGGAGTCGGCCGCACGTCGTACCGCTATGAAGGCGGCAACCGACAACGCGAACGAGCTGGTGAACACCCTGAGCCGCGAGGCCAACCAGGTGCGCCAGGCACAGATCACCCAGGAAATCAGCGAGATCGTCGGTGGCGCGAATGCGCTCGCCTCGAGCGCAGGAAGTGACTAAGAGCACATGACCGCAGCAGTAGCCCAAACCAACGCGAACGGCACGGCAACCGCCGGCCGGGTCGTGCGGGTCATCGGTCCCGTTGTGGACGTTGAGTTCCCGCGCGGCGCCGTCCCCGCCCTGTTCAACGCGCTGAACGCGGAGGTCACCCTCCCGTCCGTCGCGAAGACGCTGACCCTCGAGGTCGCGCAGCACCTCGGCGACAACCTGGTGCGCACCATTTCGATGCAGCCGACCGACGGCCTGGTCCGTGGCGCCGCTGTCGTCGACTCGGGTCGCCCGATCTCGGTTCCCGTCGGTGACGTCGTCAAGGGCCACGTGTTCAACGCCCTCGGCGACTGCCTCGACGCGCCGGGCACCGGCCGCGACGGTGAGCAGTGGGGCATCCACCGCAAGCCCCCCGCCTTCGATCAGCTCGAGGGCAAGACCGAGATCCTCGAGACCGGCATCAAGGTCATCGACCTGCTGACCCCGTATGTCAAGGGCGGCAAGATCGGTCTGTTCGGTGGCGCCGGCGTCGGCAAGACCGTTCTGATCCAGGAGATGATCACCCGTATCGCCCGCGAGTTCTCCGGAACCTCGGTGTTCGCAGGCGTCGGTGAGCGCACCCGTGAGGGCACCGACCTGCACCTTGAGATGGAAGAGATGGGCGTCCTCCAGGACACCGCCCTTGTCTTCGGCCAGATGGACGAGCCGCCGGGAACGCGTATGCGCGTCGCCCTGTCCGCGCTGACCATGGCGGAGTACTTCCGCGATGTCCAGGGCCAGGACGTGCTGCTGTTCATCGACAACATCTTCCGGTTCACCCAGGCCGGTTCCGAGGTCTCGACCCTGCTGGGTCGCATGCCGTCGGCCGTGGGTTACCAGCCGACGCTGGCGGACGAGATGGGTGAGCTCCAGGAGCGCATCACCTCGACCCGTGGCCGCTCGATCACCTCGCTGCAGGCGATCTACGTCCCCGCCGACGACTACACCGACCCGGCGCCGGCCACCACGTTCGCGCACCTCGATGCGACCACCGAGCTCTCGCGTCCGATTTCGCAGATGGGTATCTACCCCGCTGTGGACCCGCTGACGTCGACCTCGCGCATCCTGGAGCCCGGCATCGTCGGTGCCGAGCACTTCCGGGTTGCGAACGAGGTCAAGCGGATCCTGCAGAAGTACAAGGAGCTGCAGGACATCATCGCCATCCTCGGCATGGACGAGCTGCAGGAAGAGGACAAGGTCCTCGTCGGCCGTGCCCGGCGTCTGCAGAAGTTCCTCGGCCAGAACTTCATCGTTGCCGAGAAGTTCACCGGTGAGGCCGGCTCGGTCGTGCCGCTGCGCGACACCATCGAGGCGTTCGACCGCGTCTGCAAGGGCGAGTTCGACCACCTGCCCGAGCAGGCGTTCAACAGCTGCGGTGGACTCGACGACGTCGAGGCCGCTGCCGCCAAGATCGCCGGAAAGTAGTCGACGATGGCTGAGATGACCGTTGAGCTCGTCGCCGTCGAGCGGCGGCTGTGGTCGGGGCAGGCGACTCTCGTCAGCGCCCAGACCACCGAGGGCGAGATCGGCATCATGTACGGCCACGAGCCGGTCCTCGGCCAGCTGGTCGAGGCCGGGACCGTTGCCATCACCACCGCGGGCGGCGAGCGTCTCGTCGCCGCGGTGCACGGTGGCTTCCTCTCGGTGACCGGCAAGACGGTGACGATCCTGGCGGAGTCCGCGGACTTCTCCGGCGACGTCGACGTCGACGCCGCGAAGGCCGTCCTCGCCGACAGCACCGCGTCCGACGAGGCGCTCGCTGTCGCCAAGGGCCAGCTCCGCGCTGTCGAGCGGGCCTGACAAGTAGTCACGACAAGCCGCGACGGGTAGGCCGACGAGTAGTGAGCACCGGAGTGATCGTTCTCTTCATTCTGGTTGTGCTGCTCGCGGCCCTCGTCGCGGCTTTCGTATATCGGCTGGCGGTGCTCCGCCGCGGTGGCACCGCCGTGATCCTGCGGACGATGCCCGCAGGCGACGGCATCGGATGGCGGCACGGGATCATTCGCTACGGCGAGGAGTCCCTGGTGTTCTTCAAACTGTCGAGTCTGCGGCCGGGCCCGGACTCGCGGATCGCCAGGCAAGGCATCGACATCGGGGAGCGGCGCTCGCCCCGGGACACCGAGTTCGACATCATGACCGACGACATCGTCATCGTGGCAGTGCACGATGCGGACCGGGCGTTCGAGTTCGCGTTGGACCGCGGCGCCCTGACGGCCTTCCTGTCCTGGGTGGAGTCCCGCCCGCATGGGCGTTCCGTCCGGGGCAGGCCGCCGGGATCGATCGACTGACCAGACACGTGAACCCCGACCGGTACCGGTCGGGGTTCACGTGTTTCCGGTGTCAGGCTCGTCCTGCGCCCGGCTTCCACAGGACGTCCCCGCCGGGATTGGCGATCCGGCCGAGGATGAACAGCAGGTCGGACAGGCGATTGAGGTACTTCGCGGGCAGGACGCTGGTGTCGTCGGGGGCGGCGTCGACGGCAGCCCACGCCGCCCGTTCGGCCCGCCGGACCACGGTGCGTGCGACGTGCAGCTGCGCGGCCAGCGGGGTGCCACCCGGCAGGATGAACGAGTTCAGCGACTCGAGTTCTTCGTTGAACTCGTCGCACCAGCCCTCGAGTCGCTCGATGTAGCCCGCGGTGACGCGCAGCGGCGGGTACTTCGGATCCGCGACCACCGGGGTGGACAGGTCGGCGCCCGCATCGAACAGATCGTTCTGGATCTCCCGGAGGACCCCGGCGATCCGCTCGTCGGGTGCACCGACCGCCAGCGCGACGCCCAGTGCGGCGTTCGCCTCGTCGCAGTCCGCGTAGGCGACCAGGCGCGGATCGTTCTTCGACACCCGGGAGAAGTCACTCAGACCGGTGGTCCCGTCGTCTCCGGTGCGGGTATAGATGCGGGTCAGGTGGACTGCCATGCGGTCACGGTACCGCGCCTCGTCGGGATGTCGGCGCGGCCTGGTTAGGCTGTGCGACTGTGAGTGAACGCTTTCTGGTCACCGGCGGCAATAGGTTGTCGGGAGAAGTCTCCGTCAGCGGCGCGAAGAACAGCGTCCTGAAGTTGATGGCGGCTGCGCTGTTGGCGGAGGGCACCACCACGATCACCAACTGCCCGGACATCCTCGACGTGCCGTTGATGGCCGAGGTGTTGCGCGGCCTCGGCTGCGACGTCGTGCTTGACGGCGACGAGGCGCGGATCACCACGCCCTCCGAACCCAAGTACCACGCGGACTTTCCCGCGGTCACCCAGTTCCGGGCGTCGGTCTGCGTGCTCGGGCCGCTGGTTGCCCGGTGCCGCAGGGCGGTTGTTGCGTTGCCGGGCGGGGACGCGATCGGGTCGCGGCCGCTGGATATGCATCAGTCGGGGCTCCGACTACTCGGTGCCACCAGCGAAATCCAGCACGGATGCGTGGTCGCGGAGGCCGAAGATCTGCACGGCGCGCACATTCGCCTTGCCTTCCCGTCGGTCGGCGCAACCGAGAACATCCTGATGGCGGCGGTCCTGGCGAAGGGCGAGACGGTCATCGACAACGCGGCACGGGAACCCGACATCGTCGACCTGTGCAACATGCTCGGCCGGATGGGCGCGCAGATCGAGGGAGCAGGGACGTCGACCCTGACGATCCAGGGTGTCCCGTCGCTCCGCCCGACGACCCACCGCGTGATCGGCGACCGGATCGTCGCCGCAACCTGGGGCATCGCCGCGGCAATGACCCGCGGCGACGTCCGGGTGCGCGGTGTGAACCCGCGGCACCTGGCGTTGGTCCTCGACAAGCTGAGGGCCGCGGGGGCACAGGTCACCGTCGAGGCCGATGGATTCCGGGTGGTTCAGGCGGAACGTCCCCATGCGGTCAACTTCGCCACCCTGCCGTTTCCGGGGTTCCCGACCGATCTGCAGCCGATGGCGATCGGCCTGGCCGCCGTCGCGGACGGCACATCGATGATTACCGAGAACGTGTTCGAGGCGCGGTTCCGGTTCGTCGAGGAGATGATTCGGCTCGGTGCCGACGCCCGCACGGACGGTCATCACGCCGTCGTCCGGGGCATCCCGCAGTTGTCGAGTGCGCCGGTCTGGTCATCGGACATCCGGGCCGGCGCGGGACTGGTCCTCGCGGGACTGGTCGCGGATGGGACAACCGAGGTCCACGACGTCTTTCACATCGACCGCGGCTACCCGCGCTTCGTCGAGGACCTCACCGAGCTCGGTGGTGACATCCAGCGGGTGCCGGGGTCCGACTGAGCGGGATCCGATGGTCGACACGACTGGGCGTCGAGCCTTCGCATGGTGCGGGGGATCGGCGCCCATTCGCGTCGGCGGGGCGGACCCGGGTCGTGGTGTCCGGCGTCACATCGGTCGGATTCGGGTGTCTGCGGGGTGATCGGGGTGGGTGACCTGCGTGTTTGTGTCCGGTCATGGTGGTTGACCAGCGGATTTGCGGTGGCGTTCACGGCCACGTAACTTTTGTCGAGTCAGAGCGACACGGACACCGACTCCGCCCCGACCGGGTGTGAGAGAACGAGGTTGGACGAAGGCGCCTGGCGAGCCTGCTTGATTGTCCCTGTTTCGCCGGTTTGCCCCGGTGGGGGGGAATGGGTTAGGCTGGAACAGTTGCCCCGGAGAGGCCCACGTGGTGGGTGTTGATGGTGTGTGCGTGTTCTTTGAGAACTCAACAGTGTGCCGATGAATGTCAGTGCCAATTTTTTGGTACTCCGCCCCATCATTT
>NZ_JBSGXD010000002.1:0-36491 GCF_053609225.1 Rhodococcus sp. NPDC054953
TTGTCGAGGGCGCCGCGGATGGCGATGCCGCCGAGGTCGGATCCCGAGAAGTCCTTCAGTGCGCCCTGCAGGCGTCCCATCGGGGTGCGGGCCCCGGCAACAATGACCGAGACGTTCTCCGTCATGGATATCTCCTTTCGAAAGTGACTCGCGCTCAGACCAGTTCGGGGAGCCGGGCATCCAGCGGGGCGTCGGTCGCGGCGGCAACCTCGGCGAGGGTGACCCCCGGCGCGAGTTCGACCAGCGCGAGGGTGCCGTCGCCGCCCACGTCGATCACGGCGAGATTGGTGATGATCCGGTCGACCACCCCCCGCCCGGTCAGCGGCAGGCTGCACTCCCGAACGATCTTCGCGCCGCCGTCCCGGTCGGTGTGCTCCATCACCACGATGACCCGGCTCGCGCCGTGCACCAGATCCATCGCCCCACCCATCCCCTTGACCATCTTGCCGGGCACCATCCAGTTGGCGAGGTCGCCGGTCGCGGAGACCTGCATGCCGCCGAGCACCGCGGTGTCGATGTGGCCGCCGCGAATCATGCCGAACGACAACGCCGAATCGAAGTACGCGGCACCGGGGTTGACGGTGACGGTCTCCTTGCCCGCATTGATCAGGTCGGGGTCGACCGCGTCATCGGTGGGGTAGGGGCCGGTGCCGAGGATTCCGTTCTCCGAGTGCAGCGTCACCCGCACGGCGTCGGTGAGATAGCCGGGGATCAGCGTCGGCAGTCCGATGCCGAGGTTGACGTACTCGCCGTCGATCATCTCCGCGGCCGCGCGGGCGGCCATCTCGTCGCGGGTCCAACCGGTCATGCCGAGGCTCCTTCTGCTGTGATGTTCGGCTCGGCCGAAGGTGTGACGGTGCGCTTTTCGATGCGCTTGTGCTGGGGGCCGGTGTGCACGATCCGCTGGACGAACACGCCGGGCAGGTGCACCTGGGCGGGGTCGAGTTCGCCTGCCGGGACGAGCTCCTCGACCTGCGCGATGGTGACCTTGCCCGCCATCGCGGCCAGCGGGTTGAAGTTCAGGGCGGTCTTGTCGAAGACCAGGTTGCCTGCGGTGTCGCCGCGGACCGCGTGCACGAGCGCGAAGCTGGCGGTGATGCCGTGTTCCATCACGTACCGCTTGTCGCCGAACTCCCGGGTCTCCTTCGGCGGGGACGCGACCGCGACGGAGCCGTCGGCGTGGTAGCGCCACGGCAGGCCGCCGTCGGCGACGGGGGTGCCGACCCCCGCCGGGGTGAAGAAGGCGGGGATGCCCGCGCCCCCGGCCCGCAGGCGTTCGGCGAGGGTGCCCTGCGGGGTCAGTTCGACCTCCAGTTCGCCGGCCAGGTACTGGCGCGCGAATTCCCGGTTCTCCCCAACGTAGGAGGCGGTCACCCGGCTGATCTGCCCACCGCCCAGCAGGATCCCGAGGCCGTGATCGTCCACGCCGCAGTTGTTGGAGAACACCTCGAGGTTGCCGACCCCGGAATCGCGGAGCGCGGCGATCAGGGCGTCGGGGATCCCGCACAGCCCGAACCCGCCGACCGCGATGGTGGCGCCCTCGCCGATGTCGGCGACCGCCTCGGCCGGTGTAGTGCACAGGGTCGTTCCCATCGAAAAGTTCCTTCCCTTGACGCGTCCGCGGTCCGAACGGGTGGATCATGTTCACTTCTCGGACGCCGCGGTTCAATTCCTGGTGGCCACTTAAGTGCGCAGCTCCCAGGGTTTCAAGAGGGGAGGAGGAATCGGCGGACACTGCTCGTTTGATGGACCTTCACGGCCATGCCGTTCACTGAGTGGACGTAGGATCGGGTCATGGAGGAGCCGCTGAGGCCGCAGGTGATCCGTCGCGTCGGTGCCCTGCTGCGCGCACTCTCGGGGGTGTCGGCGGGCGCGTCGACGTCCGAGCTCGCCCGGGCAACGAACCTGGCCCGACCGACCGCGCACCGCCTGCTGACCGCGCTCGCCGAGGAGGGGCTGGTCGACCGGGACCACCGGTCGGGGCGGTGGGCGCTCGGCCCGGAGCTGTACCTGCTCGGCGCGCAGGCGGCCGGCCGCTACGACATCACCGATCTGGGTCGCGACATCCTGCGGGACCTGGCGCGCGAGACCGGCGAGAGCGCCTTCCTCTCCGCGCGACGCGGCGACGAGACGGTGTGCATCGCGAGCGAGGAGGGCAGCTTCCCGCTGCGCTCGCACGTCCTGCACGTCGGGTTGCGACTGCCGCTCGGGGTCGCGTCCGCCGGGCTGGCGATCCTCTCGCACCTGCCGGATCGGGAGGTCGAGGAGTACCTGGAACGGCGGGACCTGACCGCGCAGTGGGGGGTCGACCACGACAGCGACGGCATCCGGGCGCGGGTCATAGTGACCCGGCTGGCCGGGTACTGCGTCAATCCCGCCCTGCTCGTCGAGGGCAGCTGGGGGATGGGCGCCGCGGTTTTCGACGCGGCGGGTCGGCCCGAGTGGGCGTTGAGTCTGACCGGCGTGGAGAGTCGGTTCCGCGACGAGCGGCGCCCGGAACTCGGGGAACTGCTGCTGCGACAGGCGCACCGGCTGACCCAGCGGCTGCGGCGCAGCGGGTAGTCACCCAGGGTCGGCGCCCGGCTGACCCGCGGGGGCGGTCAGTGCGTGGTGATCGCCTCGGCGATCGGGGTCGGACCGTTGTTGAACGGGATCGTGCGGCGCACGGTGGTCGGGTCGGCAAGGGCGGCGGCCGCGACAGCGGCGACGTCCTCCCGGCTCACCGCATGCGCGGTGGGCGTCGGACTCACCTCGACCCGGCCCGTCCCCGGGGCGAGGGTCAGTGTGCCGGGGCCGAGAATCGTCCAGCCCAGGGCGGTGCCGCGCAGGTGCTGGTCGGCGGCGGCCTTTGCCTCCGCGTAGGCATAGAACGAATTGTCCGGTGGGACACCGTGGTCCGTCCTTGATCCGAGGTAGGAGACCATCACGTACCGCCGCACGCCCGCGGCCTCGGCGCCGTCCATCGACCGGATCGCGGCGTCCCGGTCCACGGCGTAGGTACGGTCGGGGTTGCCGCCGCCCGCGCCCGCCGACCAGACAACGGCGTCCTGCCCGCGCAGCACCTCCGCGAGCTGTTCGCCGCTCAGGTTCTCGACGTCGGCGAGTACCGGTGTTGCCCCCGCGGCAACGACGTCGGCGGCATGGTCGGGGTTGCGGATCACCGCGGTCACCTCGTCGCCGCGTCCGCTGAGGATCCGTGCCAGGTGCAGGGCCACCTTTCCGTGGCCACCGATGACGACGACGCGAGCCATGGCCGTTCCCTCCGTAGGACATTCGGGGTCGGGTCCAACGTACTGCCGCAACGGCGGCGCCGCAGATGTCGGGCATCGCGGTGGTCGAGGTCACAGGCGCACTCGGTGGGCGGGGGTTGACAGTGCGACGCCGATGCTGCCATTCTCTGCTCAGGTTATGAGTGCCAGCGTGTAGCCCCGGCTTGCTGGCCGGCAACCCTCCACCGCGGTGGGGTGCCCCGGGTGACGACCTGGCCGTGCTTCCAATTCCGGACACGGCAAGCGCGGACTCGATGCACCACCTCTCCATCGCACGGGTCCCTTGACGTAAGGGATGACGCCATGACCGCTGTACTCGACACCACCCCCCAGGTCGCCACCACTTTCGACGGAAACTGTTCCGGCACGGCATCTTTCGCGCCCGTCTGTGGTGGAGACCTGGTGGCGCCGCTCACTGACGGCACCTCGGTCAGGTACGCCAACTTCGACTACGCCGCCAGCGCCCCGGCCCTGACCGCGGTCGCGGACCGGGTGCAGGAACTGCTGCCGTTCTACGCCAGCGTGCACCGCGGCGCGGGCTACGCCTCCCAGGTGTGCACCGACCGCTACGAGGGCGCCCGCGGCGTGGTCGCGGACTTCGTTGGGGCCCGCGCCGACGACGTCGTGGTGTTCACCCGAAACACCACCGACGCACTGAACCTGCTCGCCTCCTGCGTGCCGGGTGAGACCGTGGTCCTCGACATCGAGCACCACGCAAACCTGTTGTCCTGGAATCGGAACGGCGCCCGCGTCGTCCGGTCCGCGGACACCGTCGAGGAGACGGTGCAGCGGATCGTCGCCGAACTGTGCACCCGCCCGGCGGCGCTGCTCGCCGTCACCGGCGCCTCCAACGTCACCGGCGAGGTGCTGCCGATCGCCCGGCTCGCGCGGATTGCCCACGAGTGCGGCGCCCGCATCCTCGTCGATGCCGCGCAGTTGTTGCCGCACCGCCGCGTCGACATCGCCGACCTCGGCGTCGACTACCTCGCCTTCTCCGGGCACAAGCTGTACGCGCCGTTCGGCGCAGGCGCCCTCGTCGGGCGCGCCGACTGGCTCGACGCCGCCGAGCCGTACCTTGCCGGTGGCGGGGCCACCAAGAACGTCGAGATCGACGCCGTGCAGTGGGCCGCCGCCCCGCAGCGGCACGAGGCGGGCACCCCGAACGTTCTCGGTGCCGTCGCGATCGCCGCCGCCTGCGAGGCGCTCGCCGGATTCGACGCCGACGCCGCCGAGCTGCACGAGCGGGTGCTGTGCGACCGCTTGACCGCCGGGCTCGACGCGATCACCGGGGTTCGGGTGCTGCGCATTTGGCCGGACTCCCCGGACGCCGTCGGCATCGTCACCTTCACCGTCGCCGGCGCCGAACCCCGTGAGGTCGCGACGTTCCTGTCCGACCGGTACGGCATCGGCGTGCGGGACGGTAAGTTCTGCGCGCACCCGCTGCTGACCCGGCTCGGTCATGGCGCGGGCGCGGTCCGCGCCAGCCTCGGGCTCGGCAGCAGCGGCGCCGATGTCGACCGTTTGGTCGGCGCGGTGGGCGAGTTCGTGCGCGAGCGCGTGACGAGCGGCGCGGCGGCGCACTAGCGTCGGCGCCGCGACCCGCAGGGGCGGGGATCAGTCGACGTCGATGGCCAGACCGGCCGTGATCCGGACCAGCTCGCGGAACGTGGTCCGGAACATGGCGCCCGGGTGCCCCGCCGCCGCCCACAGTTCCGGGTAGGCCTCGAGGGCGGTGTCGATGTAGGTGGACAGGTTGGTCGGGTGCCCAACCGGGGCGACGCCGCCGAGCGGCTGACCGGTCACCTGCACCACCAGTTCGGCGGGGGCGCGGGTGAGCATCCCCTCGAGACGTTTGCCGGTGCGCTCCGTGTCCACCTGGTGGGAACCCGACACCAGCAGCAGGACCGGCTCGTCGTCGAGGAGGAAGACCAGGGACTTGGTGATCGCGCCGATGTCGACGCCGAGGGTCGCGGCGGCTTCGGCGGCGGTGCGGGTCGGCCGGTCCTGAGTGACCACCACTCCGTGGTGGCCCCGCGAGATCAGTGTCCTCGCGACATTCGCGGCCTCGGGTTGCAGTGTCCTCGCCATGCCCCACCCTAGGACCGGCGGGCATCCTTCGCGCGCCGAAATGTCGGGACGCTCCTATGGTTTGGCCGCATCGCGGCGCATGCTGCGATCAACTGCCGGGCGGACAGCCCGCGCAGAAGGGCAGGTTCTTGAGGGCGACCTCACGCCAGTGGCCGCCCGGCGCGATGTTGGTCGCCAACTCGGGCGGCCCGGCGCCGTCCCCCACGAACGCGCGCCGGGCGAAGACGTAGCCGGCCAGTGAGTACCGCAGCCACGCCGTGACGTATCCGAGTGCCCCGGTGAGGTCGAGGTGGTCGCCGCCCACCAGTGCCGCCTTGGCCGCGGCCCCGGAAACCTGGTCGAAGTAGATGCGCTGGCCGCGCTCGGTTGCCAGCCAGTCGCCCGTGCCGCGGACGAGGAAGATCGGGGCGGAGAGTCCAGCAGCGGTGGGTACCGGCAGGCCCACCGGCCACCACCACAGTGGGGTGGGATCGGCGAACGCGAGGGCGACGACGCTGACGATGCGGCCCGCGGACGACCGGGCCGCGGTGACCGCGCCCCCCGCCCCCTGCGAGTGCCCGACGGCCGCGATCCGGTCGGTGTCGAGTCGGTTATGCAGCGGACTCGACGGGTCGTCGTTCAGCTCGACGGCGTGGTCGACCGCCGCCAGCAGGGCGGTGCCGTCCCCGACCGCGCCGCTGTTGGGGGCGACCACCACGAATCCCCAGGACGCGAGGTGTACCAGCGCGTCATGGTAGGAGCACGTCGAATCGGTGCCGAAGCCTGTGCCGTTGCCCCATACGACTATGGGGTGCGGCCCGCTCGCGGGGTCGTTCGGGTAGATGACGGTATGGCCGCCCGGTTGCTGCGTTCGCGGGGCCTCGCACCCGAGCTCGCGGCCGTCGTCCCAAGTCACGGTGAGGACGCCCGGAGCCTGGTAGGTGCCTTCGATCCGGGCGGCCGCGTGCGCGGTGGGGGCGCAGAACCCCGCGGCGGTCATGACCGCGATGGTGGCGATCGCCGTGCTCACGATCCGCGACGGCACTGGATCTCCCGTCGCGGACTACTGGCCGGGCCTTCCACGCGCACGTCTCCTCGTGTGCACATCAGGAGTCGCAGTTTACCGATGTTTTGCCGCGCCGTCATCGTCGACTGCGACGAACGGCTGGTTGGTTGAATCCGGGGTCATGAGCGCAGTCCCCACCCGTCCAGCCGGTTTCAGTGCACGCGCCCTCGCCGAGCGGTGCGGGCCGTGCAGGCGAATACCGTCACGAGCCCGACCAGTGCGTAGGTCACCAGGGTCACGATCGGCTGCCCGACGCCGGTGCCATGGAAGTAGACGATGCTCCGCACCCCCTCGGTGCCCGCTCCTGGGGTGATCCAGCTGCCGATCGCCGCATAGAACTCGGGCAGCACATTCGATCCGAATGCGCCTCCGGCGCTGGGGTTTCCGAGTACCACGAAGATCAGGATCGCGAGCGGAACGGCGAGGATGCCGATCAGCGCCCGCAGGCCCATCGTGAACATCCCGGTCGCGAACACCACACCGGCGCCGAGCAGCGACAGCGGCAGCAGATGACCGGTGAACGTCCCGAGCAGGTTCGCGGCGATCAGCGCCCCGAGGAAGCCGGACAGCAGCGCGTAGACCGCCATCAGTGCGGTGTGCAGGCCCGCCTCGCGCAGGGTGCGCGGCGCCCCGATCAGGAGGCCGATTGCCGCGGCAAGCAGGTATCCGCCGACCACCCAGCCGATCGAGAGGTAAAAGCCGGACAGCCCGCGATTGTCGTGGACACCGACCGGGACCTCGTCCCGCACGTCGAAGGTGCGACCCTGCGCGGCGTCGACCCGGGTGAAGATGTCCTCGAGCGCGGTCGCGGCGGAACTGCCTGCACCGCTCGCGGTGATCAGGGTGTCGGGACCGGATGCGGCGACCAGGTATCCGCCCATCACCTCCCGATCCGAGATCAGGGTGCGGACCTGGTAGGTGGTGGCGGCGACCCTGGCCTGTACCGGGTGGCCGTCGATCGCATTCAGGCGATCGACGACCTGTCGGTCCGTCCCGGCGGGCAGCCCGGGATCCGCGACGACGGCGATCGGGATGTCCCGCGGCGTCGGCTGGTGGAAGGCGGCGACGTAGCTGGTGATGAACCCGAGTTGGAGCAGCAGGACGCCGATCGCCACCCCGACCAGGATCTGGCGGGGGGTGTAGCGGTCGGTCGGGCTGGTGGACCGGTGTGGTGTGGATTCGCCGGTCGTCGGGTCGACGTCGGTGACGCTCATGTGGTGGTTCCCCCCGGTCGCTTTTCAATACCTAAAGTATTGAATACCGTAGGTATCGGCTTGGGGGGAGGTCAAGCGTGAGGCGGAAGCGCAGGCGTGAAGATGGTCACCATGGAAACCGAGTCGAGCGCGACAACCGAAGCTGGCCGACGTCCCGCGGCGCCGGAGGTGCTGACCCGGCCGTCCAGGACGGAGGTGCGCCGCCGCCTGCTCGAAGCCGCGGCCGAGGAATTCGCCGAACGCGGCTTCGCGGCGGCCCGGCTGGCCGAGATCGCGCGCCGGGCCGGATTCACGAAGGGCGCCGTCTACTCCAACTTCGAGTCGAAGCAGGACCTGTTCGCCGAACTGTTCGCCGAACGGTCCCTTGAGGTGGCGGGCCGGGTGCTCGCCGAGATCTCGGGCCTTGCCGTCGCCGACGCGGCCGGACGTGGCGGCGAGACGATCAGCACCTGGCTGGTCGGTGACCCCGGATGGGCGCTGCTGGTGCTGGAGTTCGGCGTCCAGGCCGCCCGCGAACCCGCGATCGCCGAGGCCTACCTGCGGGAACGGCGGTCGCTGCGGCGTCAACTCGAGGACCTCATCGGCGAGCGGGCCGGGGAGTGGGGGATCGCCGACCGGGTCGACCCCCGCACCCTCGCGATCACCGTGATGGCGCTGATCTCGGGGTTGATGCTCGAGCACGCCGTTGACCCCGAGCAGGTGGACCGGGAGGCCGTGCAGTCCGCGGTCGCTGGCGTGTTCGCGGGCGCCTTCGCGCACTGACCCGGCCCGTCGCGCACCGACCCGGCGACGGTCGCCGGGCCAGCCGGGTCGCCGTTGGTTACTCTCGAGTAATGACTCGAGCATCGTGGCAGGCATTCACCGTCGACATCAAGGATCACGTCGCGCAGGTGACCCTGATCGGCCCCGGCAAGGGCAATGCGATGGGCCCCGACTTCTGGAGCGAGTTGGTTCCGCTGTTCGGCGAGCTCGACGCCGACCCCGAGGTGCGGGCGATCGTGCTCGCCGGGCAGGGCAAGCACTTCTCCTTCGGCCTCGACCTCGCCGCGATGGCCCCGATGATGGCGCCGGTGCTCGGGGACAAGGCGCAGGCCGGGCCGCGCACCACCTTCCACGGCGACATCAGGGCGATGCAGCGTGGGATCAACGCCGTCGCCGATTGCCGCAAGCCGGTCGTCGCCGCGATCCAGGGTTGGTGCATCGGCGGCGGCGTCGACCTGATCTCCGCCGCGGACATCCGCTACGCCAGCGTCGATGCGAAGTTCAGCATCCGCGAGGTCAAGGTCGCGATCGTCGCCGACATGGGCAGCCTCGCCCGCCTGCCGAGGATCATCGGTGACGGCCACCTGCGCGAGCTCGCGCTGACCGGACGGGACATCGACGCCGCCCGTGCCGAGAAGATCGGCCTGGTGTCCGACGTGTTCGCCGACGCCGACGCGGTGCTCGCCGCCGCGCATGCGACCGCCGCCGAGATCGCCGCAAACCCGCCGCTGGTCGTGCACGGCATCAAGGACGTGCTCGATCACGGTCGCAGCGCGGCCGTCGACGACAGCCTCCGCTACGTCGCGGCCTGGAACGCGGCGTTCCTGCCGTCCGAGGACATCGGCGAGGCGATGGCCGCGGTGTTCCAGAAGCGCGCGCCCGAATTCAAGGGTCGCTGAGAACCGGTTGCCGGAGGGGCACGACCCGCCACATACTTGCAGCCGTCAAGCAGTTGAGTGACGCACCCAAGGAGCGCGAGCATGACCCCGGACGAAGTTGCCCCCCTCGCCGACCGGATCGGCAACGACGTGGTCCGCTTGCAGCGGGTGCGGGACCGGATCGTCGCGCACGCCAAGGCGACCGACGGCATCGACCCCGCCGTGTACGGGTGCCTGTTCCGGCTGATCCACGACGGTCCGATGCGGTCCAGCGGCCTCGCCGAGTCGATGTACACCGACCCGTCGACCGTGAGCCGTCAGGTCACGCAACTCGTGGACCGTGGCCTCGTGGAGCGCAAGCCCGACCCCACCGACGGCAGGGCCAGCGTCCTCGCCGTCACCGAGGGCGGTCGCGAGGTGGCCGCCCGGATCAGGGCGCTGCGCAACGAGAAACTCACCCACCTGCTCGCCGACTGGCCCGTCGCCGACCTGCGCGAGTTCACCCGGCTCCTCGACCGGTTCGTCGAGGACTACGAACGGATGCGGCCGGTCCTCGCGAAGGACGCCCGATGATCTCCGCCGCCCCCACCGGGCAGTAGTCGAGGCGCGGAAACCCGTCCGCCACTGCTCAGCGTGGCGTACGGCATCACCGGCGTCCGCGTTGAGAGGATCACCCCGACCGGACGGAGTCGAACGACACACGGGGGTAGGCAGTGGCGACAACGGAGGGGACCGCAACGAAGACGATGCCGTTGCTGACCCTGTCGGCGATGGTGGTCGGCTCGATGGTCGGTGCGGGCGTGTTCTCCCTGCCCCGCAACTTCGGCGCAGCGACCGGTGGGCTCGGGGCGCTGATCGCGTGGGCCATCGCAGGCACCGGCATGCTGATGCTGGCCTTCGTCTTCCAGACACTGGCGGTGCGCAAACCCGACCTCGACGCGGGCGTGTACGCGTACGCGAAGGCCGGATTCGGGGAGTACCTCGGCTTCTTCTCGGCGTTCGGCTACTGGGCGAGCGCCTGCGTCGGCAACGTCAGCTACTGGGTGCTGATCAAGTCCACCCTCGGCCAGGTCCTGCCGATCTTCGGTGAGGGCAACACGATCTGGGCGGTGCTGCTGTCGACCGCCTGCATCTGGGCCTTTCACTACATGGTGCTGCGCGGGGTGCAGGAGGCCGCGACGATCAACCAGATCGTCACCGTCGCGAAGCTGGTACCGATCCTGTTCTTCATCGTGATCCTGCTGTTCTTCTTCGACGCAGGGACCTTCGCCGACAACTTCCTCGGCGGCGACGCGTACTCCGAGTCGCTGTTCGAGCAGGTGCGCTCCACGATGCTGGTGACGGTGTTCGTCTTCCTCGGCATCGAGGGCGCCAGCGTGTATTCGCGGTACGCCCGCCGCCGCGAGGACATCGGCCGGGCCACCGTCCTCGGCTTCCTCAGCGTGCTCGCCATCTTCGCGTCGGTGACGATGGTGGCCTACGGCATCATGCCGCGCGACCAGCTGGCCACCCTGCAGCAGCCGTCGATGTCGCCGGTGTTCGAGTCCGCGGTCGGCACCTGGGGCGCCTGGTTCATCAGCATCGGCCTGATCGTGTCGGTGCTCGGCGCCTACCTGGCGTGGACGCTGATGGCCGCCGAGGTGCTGTTCGTCGCCGCGAAGGACCGGGACATGCCGTCCTTCCTCGCCCGCGTCAACCACCGCAACGTCCCGATGATCGCGCTGCTGTTCACCACCGTGCTCATCCAGCTGGTGCTGCTCACCACGCTGTTCTCCGACGACGCCTTCACGTTCACCCTGAAGCTGTGCAGCTCGCTGTCACTGGTGCCGTACCTGCTGGCCGCCGCGTACGCGCTGAAGCTGGGCTGGACGGGGGAGACCTACGACGCGGAGCCGCGCAACCGAACGAAGGAGCTGGTGTTCGCCGGGATCGCCACCTTCTACACCGCGTTCATGATCGTCGCGGCGGGCCTCGAGTTCCTGCTGCTCTCCTGCATCATCTACGCGCCGGGCACCATCCTGTTCGCGCTGACCCGCAGGGAGGCGGGCAAGCGGCTGTTCTCACCATGGGAGGCGGCGCTGTTCGCCGTCGTCGCCCTGGGTGCACTCGCCGGAATCGTCGGTCTCGCGACCGGCGCCATCACCATCTAGGAGAGCGAAACGATGACCGCACCCGCAACCTTCGGTGTCCACTCCGAGGTCGGCACCCTGCGCAAGGTCCTGGTGTGCGCTCCGGGCCTCGCCCACGAGCGGCTCACCCCGACCAACTGCGACGACCTGCTCTTCGACGACGTGTTGTGGGTGCAGAACGCCAAGCGCGACCACTTCGACTTCACGGCGAAGATGCGCGACCGCGGCGTCGAAGTGGTCGAGCTGCACAACCTGCTCACCGAGACCCTCGCGGTGCCCGGCGCGAAGCAGTGGCTGCTCGACCGCAAGGTCGTCGCCAACGAGGTCGGCCTCGGCCTCGTCGACGATGTCCGCGCCTACCTCGACCAGCTCGGCGACCGCACCCTCGCCGAGTACCTGATCGGCGGCCTGTCCACCGCCGATCTGCCCGCCGACTTCCGGCCCGAGTACTTCGCGCTGGCCCGCGAGCAGGCCGGGGTGCGCGAGTATCTGATGCCGCCGCTGCCGAACACCCTCTACACCCGCGACACCACCTGCTGGCTGTACGGCGGGGTCACCCTCAACCCGCTGTACTGGCCCGCGCGGCACGACGAGACGCTGCTGATGAAGGCGATCTATCAGTTCCATCCGGACTTCACCGGCGCGACGATCTGGTGGGGCGACCCCGAGCAGGACTGGGGAATGGCCACCTTCGAGGGCGGCGACGTGATGCCGATCGGCAACGGGGCGGTCCTCGTCGGGATGAGCGAACGCACCTCCCGGCAGGCGGTCACCCAGGTCGCGCAGTCACTCTTCGACGCCGGGGCCGCGGAGCGGGTGATCGTCGCGGGCATGCCGAAGCTGCGGGCCGCGATGCACCTGGACACCGTCTTCACCTTCGCCGACCGGGACCTAGTCACGGTCTTCCCGGACATCGTCGACGGCATCCACACCTTTTCGCTGCGCCCCGGCGACCGGGGCGCGCCCGAGGTCACCGAGGAGAGCAAGCCGTTCGTCGACGTGGTCGCCGAGGCCCTGAACTTCGACAGGCTCCGCGTCGTCCCCACCGGCGGCGGCTTCTACGCCAACGAACGCCAGCAGTGGGACAGCGGCAACAACCTGGTCGCCGCCGAGCCGGGGGTCGTGTTCGCGTACGACCGCAACACCCACACCAACGCCGCGCTGCGCAAGCAGGGCGTCGAGGTGATCACGATCGTCGGCGCCGAACTCGGCCGCGGCCGCGGCGGCGGGCACTGCATGACCTGCCCGATCGTCCGGGACGCCGTCGACTTCTGACCGGTCGGTGCTGCGCCGGGTCAGAGCCTGCGCATCACCGACACCACCCGGCCGAGCACGACCGCCTCGTCCCCGTCGATTACGGGGTAGGCGGGGTTGCGGGGCTCGAGCAGGACGTGCCCGCCGCGCCTGCGGTACACCTTCACGGTGGCCTCGCCGTCGATCATCGCGGCGACGATCTGACCCGAATGCGCCTCGTGCTGCTGCCTGACCACCACGACGTCACCGTCGCAGATCGCGGCGTCGACCATCGAGTCGCCGCGCACCCGCAGCGCGAACACGGTGCCCGACCCGACCAGGTCGCGGGGCAGGGACAGCGTCTCGTCGGTGTGCTGCTCCGCGAGGATCGGGGCGCCGGCGGCGATGTCGCCGACCACCGGAACGGACACCGACCGGTCCGACCCGGTGCCCGCGCCGGAACCGCCGAGGAATGGGCGCACGTCGATCGGTCGGGACACCGCGCCGGAGCGCCGCAGGAAACCCTTGTCCTCCAACACCTTCAGATGCCTCGACACCGTGGACGTCGACTTGACGCCGATCTCGTCCGCGAGCTCGCGGGTGCTCGGTGCGTGCCCGTGCGCGACGGCCCAGTCCCGAACGGTCGCCAGGATCCGTTGCTGGCGGGCAGGCAGGGTGGAGGCGTCGAGGCCCCCGAAGATGTCGGTGTCGTCGTATCCGGTCACCCGGCGAATCGTAGTGCCGCCCACCGACAGGGCCGAAACGACGAAAGTGTGGGATTCCGCCCGGGTTCCGGGAGGAATCCCACACCTTCGTGGGACGGCGGAAGACGCCTCAGTCGTCTCGGTTGGCCTTCGGCTCAGTCGTCTCGGTTGGCCTTCGGCTCAGTCGTCTCGGTTGGCCTTCGGCTCAGTGGCCGCCGTTGGCCTTCAGCCGCTCGAATGCCTCGGCGATGACCTTCTCCGCCTCGGCACGCCCGACCCAGTCGGCGCCGGTGACATGCTTGTTCGGCTCGAGATCCTTGTAGTGCACGAAGAAGTGCTTGATCGCGTCGAGCTCGAACTGCGACACGTCGGAGATGTCCTGGATGTGGTCCCACCGCGGATCGCCGTCGACCACGCACAGCACCTTGTCGTCGCCGCCTGCCTCGTCGACCATCTTGAACATCCCGACCGGGCGGGCCTCGACGATGACGCCGGGGAACACCGACTCGGGGAGCAGCACCATCGCGTCCAGCGGATCGCCGTCCTCGCCGAGGGTGTTCTCGATGTAGCCGTAGTCGGCGGGGTAGCCGAAGGAGGTGTAGAGGTAGCGGTCCAGCTTGACGCGGCCGGTCTCGTGGTCGACCTCGTACTTGTTGCGCTGACCCTTCGGGATCTCGATGGTGACGTCGAACGACACGCGTTTCCTCGCTTTGTCTTCAGGTGGATGGTGCGATCGACAGGGTAGCCCGTCGGGAATAATGGCGGAGAACTAACGTGGAGCGACCATCGGAGGGACGTTGGCGAAGGCAGGCGCGTCAGACCGCACGATCGGGTCGCTGGCCGCGCAACGGCGCAAGCGGGTCCGGCTGCTGCTCGGGGCGGTCGCCGTCGCGATCGCAGGCGCCGTTGCCGCGGTGCTGGTGGTGCAGCCGACCGACCTGGGCTTCGGTGCCGACGTCACCCCGACGACGGTCGCGGCACCGCCCCCGGTGGTCGCGACACCACAGGTCGCGCCCGTTCCGGCGGACGCCCCGGCACCGAACCCGGCCGCGTTGGCGGCGGCCCTCGGACCCGCACTGGCGAACCCGGGGCTCGGCTCGTTCACCGGCGTCGTCTCCGACGCGACCACCGGCGCCGTGCTGTGGAGCCAGGGCGCCGACACGCCGATGATCCCGGCCTCGACGACGAAGGTGCTCACCGCGGCGGCGGCGCTGCTGGCGTTGCCCCCCGAACATCGGGTCGCGACCCGCGTCGTGCGGGGCATCGAGCCGGGCCAGATCGTGCTTGTCGGCGGTGGTGACGTGACGCTGACCGCTCAGCCGCCCGGTCAGCCCGGCTTCTTCCCCGGCGCGCCGCGGCTCGACGACCTGATCGCGCAGGTCCGCGGGACCGGCACGGCCGTGCAGTCGGTTGTCGTGGACACCGGTGCCTACGCGGGACCGCCGATGGCGCGGGGCTGGATGCCCGGCGACGTCGCCGCCGGCTACATCGCCCCGATCGAACCGGTGATGTTCGACGGCGGACGGCTGCGGCCGCTCGAGGACGAGTCGCCGCGCAGCGCAACCCCGGCGCTCGACGCGGGCCGTGCCCTTGCCGCCGCGTTCGGGGTTGCCCCCGACCGGGTCACGCTCGGCGCGGCACCCTCCGGTGCCGCGCCGTTGGCGTCGGTCGAATCCGCGCCGCTCCGGGTTCGGCTCGGGCAGATGATGCGGTTCTCCGACAACGTGCTCGCCGAGGCGATCGGCAGGGAGATCGCGGCGCGGGTCGGCACGGAACCGTCCTTCGCGGGCGCAACGACGGCGATCACCGACACCCTGTCCGCCGCCGGATTCGACATCGGTGGCGTGCTGCTGCACGACGCCAGCGGGCTGTCGGTGGACGGGCGCATCCCGGCGCGGCTCCTCGACCGGATCCTGGCCGCGGCGACCGGTGACGCCACGCCCGCGCTCCGCCCGATGCTCGACTACCTCCCGGTCGCCGGCGCGACCGGGACCCTGTCCGCGCGGTATGGCAGCGGCGGCGCCGCGGGCTGGGTGCGGGCGAAGACCGGCACCCTGTCCGAGGCCAGCGCCCTCGCCGGGTACGTCACCGACGTCGGAAACCGGGTCCTCACCTTCGCGTTGATGTCCAACGACCGCGCACCGGACGCGAGTAGGCCCGCCCTCGACGCGATCGCCTCGACCCTGCGGTCCTGTGGGTGCACGTGACCGGCGAACGCGGGCTCGCTGGCGCGGTCGACTGGGAGTGGGCCGCCCGCGCCGGTGTCCTGCTGACCCGGCCGGGGCCGAGCACCAGCCGCGCCGACGCGGAAGCGGTGGTCGCGGACCTGTCCGCCGCCGCGGTCCGGGCCGAGGGCCCGGTGCGGGAGGTCACCGGGCTCGCCGACGGGTTGCCGGTCCCGCAGGCGCGGATCGTCGACCGGGCCGGATGGATCACCGCCGCCGCCGCGTCGATGGCCCACCTGACCGGTGACGACACCGCCGAAACCGGCCTGCTCCGCGGACGCCCCGCAGGCGTGCAGGCGGGCGCGGTGCTGGCCTTCCTTTCGTCGGCGATCCTCGGCCAGTACGACCCGTTCACCGGGGACCACGGCACCCTGCTGCTCGTCGCGCCGAACGTCGTCGGCGTCGAACGGACCCTGCAGGTGCCGCCCGGCGACTTCCGGCTCTGGGTGTGCCTGCACGAGGTGACGCACCGCGTGCAGTTCTCGTCGGCGCCGTGGATCGCGGAGTACATGCGCGAGACCGTCGCGACCCTCGGTGCCGTCGGCGACGATTCGCTCACCGACCTGATCGGCAGGCTCACCACCGCGGTCCGGGACCGGCAGGCGGGCCGGGAGCAGGCCCCCGAGGACCGCGGCGTCGTCGGCCTGCTCCGCGCGACACAGGCCGAACCGCAGCGTGCCGCCCTGGACCGGCTGTTGATGCTCGGCACCCTCCTCGAGGGGCACGCCGACCACGTGATGGATGCCGTCGGCCCTGCGGTGGTTCCGTCGGTCGCGCGGATCCGGCGCGCCTTCGACCAGCGGCGCGCCCGCCGGACCAACCCCGTGCAGCGGTTGCTGCGCGCACTGCTCGGCATCGACGCGAAGATGGCCCAGTACGTGCGGGGCAAGGCGTTCGTCGATGCCGTCGTCGCCGAGGTCGGGATGAGCGCGTTCAACACGATTTGGACCGGACCCGACACCCTCCCGAGCACCGCGGAGGTGGACGACCCGGCGAAGTGGATCGCCCGGGTGCTCGCGTGACGAACAGCCCTCCGCCGGTGGGCCCCGGGCTGCTCGAGGTCCGGCACGCGGTCCGCCGGTGGCTGCGCGCGCATCCCGCCGTCGACGGAGTCGCGGTCGCGCTGTCCGGCGGTGCCGACTCGCTGGCCCTCACCGCGGCCGCCGCCGTCGAGGCGGGACCCGTGCACGCCCTGGTCGTCGACCACCGGTTGCAGGCCGGGTCGGGGGCGGTCGCGCGGCGCGCCGCGGACCGGGCGCTGGCGCTGGGATGCGTCACCGCCAGGGTGCTTCCGGTCGACGTGACCGGGCCGGGTGGCGTCGAGGCGGCAGCCCGCAGGGCCCGGTACGCCGCCCTCGACGGGGCGCGGGACGGCAGACCGGTGCTGCTCGGCCACACCCTCGACGACCAGGCCGAGACGGTGCTCCTCGGATTGGCCCGCGGATCCGGTCCGCGATCGATCGCGGGCATGCGCGACTGGGACGCGCCGTGGGGGCGGCCGCTGCTGCCGGTGCGCCGGGCCGTCACCGACCGTGCCTGCGCCGAGCTCGGGGTGCCGCCGCACCGCGACCCGCACAACGCCGATCCCGCGTTCACCAGGGTCCGGCTGCGGACCGAGGCGCTGCCCCTGCTCGAACAGATCCTCGGCGGCGGCGTCGCGTCGGCCCTTGCCCGGACCGCGGAACAGCTCCGGGAGGACGGCGAGGTCCTCGACGCGGCCGCGTCCGGGCTGCGGCGCGCCGCGACCCTGCCCTCGGACGCCGCGGGTGACGAACTCGACACCGAGATCCTCGCCCCGGCGCACCCGGCGATCCGCAGGCGGGCGCTGCGGGAATGGCTGCAGCTCAGGGGGGCCACCGGCCTCACCGCGACCCAGCTGCGTGCGGCCGACGACCTCGTCGGCCGCTGGCGAGGGCAGGGTGGGGTTGCGCTCGGCGGCGGCGGACGGGATGTCAGGTTGGTGCTGTCCCGGCGGCATGGCAGGCTGTCGGTCGGGTTCGTCACGCGCGAGCCGGCAGGTCGATGAACGAAGGGGCACCCGCCGTGTACGAAGGCGACATCGCATCGGTTCTGATCTCCGAAGAGGAGATCCGCGACAAGACGGCCGAGCTGGCCGCCGCGATCGCCGAGAAGTTCCCGGACGGCGCGCCCGAGGGGGATCTGCTGCTGGTCGGCGTCCTCAAGGGCGCGATCTTCTTCATGACGGACCTGGCGCGGGCGCTGCCGATCCCGACGCAGATGGAGTTCATGGCCGTCAGCTCGTACGGCTCGTCCACCTCGTCGTCCGGAGTGGTGCGGATCCTCAAGGACCTCGACAAGGACATCGCGGGCAGGAACGTGCTGATCGTCGAGGACATCATCGACTCCGGGCTGACGCTGTCCTGGCTGATGCGCAACCTGTCGACCCGCAACCCGGCCTCGCTGACCGTGGTGACGCTGCTGCGCAAGCCCGAGGCAACCAAGATCGACGTGGATGTCGAGTGGGTCGGTTTCGACATCCCCAACGAGTTCGTGGTCGGCTACGGACTCGACTATTCCGAGCGCTACCGGGACCTGCCGTACATCGGCACCCTCGACCCGAGCGTCTACGGCGGCTGAGCCGGTCACCGCGTCGATGGGCCGGGCACCGGTTCCCGCGCACAATGGACGGATGGACCCCGAGTTCACGGTCTCCTCGGTCGCCGCGCGGGTGCGCACCGGAACACTGACCCCGACCGCCGCCGTCGACGCCGCGCTGACCCGGATCGCCAGGCGGGACCCGCGGCTCGGTGCATTCGTCACGGTTCGCGCCGACGAGGCGCGGGCCGAGGCCGCGGCCGTCGCCGCCCGGCCCGACCTGACGTCCCTGCCGCTGGCCGGGGTGCCGATCGCGGTCAAGGACAACGTGCCGGTCGCAGGCCACCGGCTCGGGAACGGTTCGGTCGCCGGACCGGCGACCCCCGCGGACTCCGATCATCCGGTGGTGGCCCGACTGCGGGCGGCAGGTGCGGTCGTCGTCGGGTTGACCGCCGTCCCGGAACTGTGCGTGTGGGGTGCCACCGACACCCCGGCCGCGATCACCCGCAATCCGTGGAATCCGGGTGTCACCGCTGGCGGCTCGTCGGGCGGATCCGCGGTCGCGGTCGCGTCCGGCATGGTGCCCGGCGCGCACGGCGCCGACGGCATGGGTTCGATCCGCATTCCGGCGGCGGCCTGCGGGGTGTTCGGCATCAAACCGGGCCGCGGCGTTGTGCCCGCCGATCTCGGCGTCGACTCGTGGTTCGGCATGTCGGAGAACGGCCCGATGGCGACGACCGTCGCGGACGCGGCGCTGCTGCTGTCGGTGATGGCGGGCCGCCCCGATCTCGCCGAGGTCGGTGATCCCGGCGCGCTGCGGATCGCGGTGTCGGTGCGATCCCCGCTCCCGGCGGTGCGCGTCGACCCGCACTGCCGGGCGGCGGCGGAACGGGCGGCGGCCGTGCTCGGCGGGTCCGGGCACCGGGTCGCGACGGCGCCGCTGCCGTACCCGCTGAACCCGCTGCCGCTGCTCGCCAGGTGGACCGCGGGCACCGCCGCCGACGCGGCCGGACTGGACGCGTCGCTGCTGCAGGCCCGCACCCGCGGGCACGTCGCGGCGGGCCGCGCGCTGGCCACGTTCGTGAAGCCGGGACAGGTCGAACGGCTGGACCGGGCGCTGCGCGGGTACTTCACCGGGCATGACGTGGTGATCACGCCGACCCTGGCGTCCGCGCCGATCGCGGCGGACCGGTGGAGCGACCGATCGTGGCTCGCGAACCTCGTCGCCAACATCCGCTTCGCGCCGTTCCCGTCGTTGTGGAACCTGGCCGGGTGGCCCGCCGCGAGCGTGCCGGCGGGCATCCACCCCGCGACCGGAACGCCGCTCGGCGTGCAGATCGCCGCCCCGCCCGGCGGCGAGGGCCGGATCCTGGCGGTCGCGGCGCAGCTGGAACGGCTGCTGCCCTGGCAGCGGGTCGCGCCGGTGTGACAGTGTCGCGCCGGTGTGACGGTAGCGGTCAGGGAAGGCCGCGGAAGAAGGCACGGAGGTCGTCGGCGAGCAGCTCCGGCTCCTCCATTGCCGGGAAGTGGCCGCCCGCGGTGAACTCGCTCCAGTGGTCGACCGCCTGCCACGGGTCCAGCGCGCGGCGCATCAGCGGGTGGGTGTCGAACACGGCCCACCCGGACGGCACGTCGGCGGCCATGATCCAGTCGAGTCCGGAGTGCTCGCCCTCGTAGTAGAACTGCGCGCTCGACGCGCCGCTGCGGGTGAACCAGTACAGGCTGATGTTCGTGAGGAGCTGGTCGCGGTCGACCGACTCGTCCGGCGTCCGATTGGCACCGGACCTGGTCTTGAACTTCTCGGCGATCCACGCGAGCTGACCGACCGGCGAGTCGGTGAGCGCCGCGCCAATCGTGTCGGGACGATGGTTCTGCATCTCGAGATACCCGCGCTCGGCCGCGACCTCCGTGCGCATCGCCTCGATCTGGGCGATCTCCTCCTCGGACAGCCCGTCAGGGGAGGGGAACTTGTCGCCGACGAACGCGAGCAACCGGGATTCGGCGCCGATGTGCGTGCCGATCACCCGTTCGGGGAACAGCGCTGCGAGGCGGCCGACGATGCCCGACCCGATGTCGGTGCCGTGGGCGGCGAATCGCTCGTAGCCCAGACGCGTCATGATCTCGGCATAGGCGTCCGTCGTCTGCCCCAGCTCCCAGCCGGTCCCGGACAGCGGGGTGGAGAACCCGAAGCCGGGCAGCGACGGGATGACCACGTGGAACTCGTCGGTCAGCAGTGGGATGAGTCGCTGGTACTCGACGAACGAGCCGGGCCAACCGTGGCTCAGCAACAGCGGTGTGGCCGCCGGGTTCGCCGATCGGGCGTGCACGACGTGGAAGGTCTGGCCCTCGACGACCGTCGTCACCTGTTCGTACTCGTTGAGCTTCGTCTCCTGCACCCGCCAGTCGAACCCGTCACGCCAATAGTCGGCGAGCTCCTCCAGGTATGCCAGCGGGATGCCCCGGCTGAAGTCGGTGCGATCGTTTCGGCCCGGCATCGGGGCTGGCCAGCGCGTGTGCGTCAGCCGGTTGCGCAGGTCGTCGACGTCGGCCTGGGGGATGTCGATGCGGAAGGGGGTGAGCGCGTTGTTCTCGTTCATGACGCCCAGGCTGTCCGATAATGCGGCAGGATTGCTTCCGCAATTGCTGGAATGATCGAGAACATGTTGGCGACCTCGGCCCGACTTCTCGAACTGCTGTCGTTGCTCCAGCTCAAGCGGGACTGGACGAGCTCCGAGCTCGCGGGCCGGCTCGAGGTGAGCACCAGGACGGTGCGCGCCGACATCGGCAAGCTGCGGTCACTCGGCTATCCCGTGTCCGCGCGTCCCGGCGTCGCGGGCGGATACCGGCTGGCCGCCGGGACGGCGATGCCCCCACTGCTGCTCGACGACGACGAGGCGGTCGCCGTCGCGGTCGGGCTGCGTGCGGTCGCGACCCAGCGACTCGGGGTCGCGGAGACCTCCCTCACCGCGCTGGCGAAGTTGGAGCAGGTGCTGCCCTCGCGCCTGCGTCGGCGCGTCGAGGCGGTGCGCGAGGCGACGAGTGTCGTTCCGGGAACGCAGCCGTCGCTCGATCTCGCGGCGCTCGGCGCGACGGCCGCCGCGATCCGTGGCCACGAACGCCT
Organism: Rhodococcus sp. NPDC054953; assembly: GCF_053609225.1. NCBI lineage: Bacteria > Bacillati > Actinomycetota > Actinomycetes > Mycobacteriales > Nocardiaceae > Rhodococcus > Rhodococcus sp. NPDC054953. The sequence continues at coordinate 21,225 of NZ_JBSGXD010000002.1, forward strand.
CCGATTCGGATACACCAAGCCCGGCGGCAGGGAGGAGGCCCGCCACACCGAACCGCAACGGCTGGTGAGCTGGGGACCACTCTGGTACCTGCTCGCGTGGGACCTCGACCGCGACGGCTGGCGGGTCTTCCGGGTCGACCGCATGGTTCCGCACGCACCGACCGGTGCGCGGTTCCGGCCGCGCGTGATCCCGGAGGACAGCGTCGTCGGATACGTCGTCGGGCGGGTCAGCAGGGCGTCCTGGAGGTATCGCGCGCGCGTCCTCGTGCATGCTCCCGCCGCGACGGTTGCCGCGAGGATCACCTTCCCCGTTCCGGTCGACATCGAGGTGGTCGACGAGTCCACCTGCCGCGTCGAGTTGGGCGCCGACGACCCGGACCGGCTTGCGCTGTGGTTGACGCAGCTCGACGCCGACATCGAGGTGATCGACGGAGACGCGCTTGCGGCGGCGTTCCACCGCCTCGCGACGAGGTTCCGCCGCGCGGCGGGCGGCGCACCCACGACCTGACCGCCGGCGCGGCCCTAGGACACGTCTTCCCTCCGATGCTCCTGCGCGACGACCCGTTCCAGCGCGCGCAGATCCGTCTCCAGCTGCCGGAACAGCCAGTACGCGCAGATGAACGCGATGATCGCCCCGACGGACAGCACCCGGACGGCGCCGATGACCTGGCCGATCTGGTCCGGGTCAAGGAAGGTCACGCCGGCGACCGCGACCAGCGGCACCGACGCCGCGACCGCGAGATAGCGGGTGCTGCGCCGGTCCAGGCCGCGGAGATTGCGATCGTCGTCGCTGCTGGTGATCCCCAGCGGCAGCAGCACCGGATACAGGTAGCGGACGGCGTAGAACGCGACGAAGAAGAACGGGTAGGCGACCGCGATCGCACCGCACACCAGCAGTGACCCGAGGAAATGCACGTACGCGCGGGCCGGAATGCCACCCGCGACCACCTGCAGCGCGATCGGGTAGGCGAGTCCGGCGATCGCCCACAACCCGAACACGACGACCGCGATCCGGTCACCGAGCAGGAGGGTGTCGGTGCGCGCGCGGGCCAGGGTCGCGGTGTCGTATCCGCGGCCCTTCCGCAGCCCACGCGGAACGGTCAAGGGGTACCGGCACAGGAACAGCAGCACGATCGCGCCGGTCGGGAACGCGATCGCGTTGATGACGAACTGGATCTGCTCGAAGTGCCGCTGCGCGAGCGGAGCAAGGGTGTCGATGATCAGCGTCTTGTTGTGGTGATAGTTGTAGGCACCCGCCAGCGCGTTCGGGATCACCCCGGCGGCGATCAGGATGGGCACCGCCCACCGCTGCAGCGCCCGGCGGTGCCTGCTCGGCGGCGGGTCGACGAGGTCGCGGGCGTGCGGGTCCAGGCACAGCCTGCACTGGCGGGCCAGCTCGATCCCGCTCGGCCAGCGCCGGTCCGGGTCGGGGTCCAGGCAGGTGAGCAGGATGCGCCGCAGCGTGGCCGGGCAGTCCGGAGGAAGGGCAGCCCCGGCATCGGGCCCGACACCGGCCTCGCGGGCCGAGATCATCCGGTCGAGCGCATCCGGGGCGGCCGAGTCGACGTCGGGGAACGGCCGGTGCCCGGTGAGCAGTTCCCACAGCACGACACCGAGCCCGTAGATGTCGCTGCGGGTGTCGAGGTCGGCGGCGGCGGCGGGCCGGGCCGGGTCGCAGGCCCGCAGCTGCTCGGGGGACATGTAGGCGAGCGACCCCCCGAAGTAGGCGACCGGGCTGGTGCCCGTGAGCCGATCGCTGAAGCTGATGTTGAAGTCGGCGAGTTTCGGGACTCCCTCGGCGGTCAGCAGCACGTTCGCCGGTTTGACGTCGCGGTGCAGAATGCCGTGCCTGCCGGCATGGTCGAGTGCCTCGGCGAGCCTGCGCCCGATCCACGCGACGGTGTCCGGCCACGACAACGCCGCGATCTCGTTCCGGACACTGGAGTCGGTGGGCCGGAGCTCGCCCTTCGCGTCGAGGGTCGCGTCGATCGCGTCGAGCAGCAGTGCGCCGGACCGCCGCGTTTCCGGGGTCTCGCGGACCCGCCGCAACACCCCGAGCAGCGTGCCCCCGGGCACGTACTGCATGTACAGCAGCTTCATCCCCAGGTCGGGGACGAGCCGCTGGTCGAAGACCCGGACGATGTAGTCGTGGTCGAGTTGCGCGAGGGTCTGCGGTTCGGTGCCGTGGTCGCGGGAGATCTTCACCGCGACCAGCCGCTGCAGGGACCGCTGCCTGGCAAGGAATACCCGCGCGAACGCGCCGCGTCCGAGCGCGACGAGCAGGTCGAAGTCGTCGATGCGGTCGCCGACGTCGAGGTCGTCGATGGTGCGCCGGTCGCCAGCCGGCGCGGTCACGGTCTGCGCGTCGCCGGGGTGCGCGGGGTCCCGGGCGGTGCCGGTCAGCAGGTCCTCGAGGTCGGCGGACCGATCGAACATCTCCCGGGAGTACTCGTTCGCGCACTCGGTGTCCGGCGCGTCCGTCGATGCGGTCGCGTCGGGTGCGGGTCGGTGCTGGCGTTTGGTCATGGCGGCTGCCCCGTCGCCGCGGATCAGTGCGGTGGGTTGCGGCGAGGCTGCCTTCCAGGATATCCCCGGGGACGGGACGCACTTCCGGTCATGGTTCCCGGGTTCGGGCGGGCCCGCCGAGGATCACGGTCACGACGACGGCCCGCACCATGCCGAGCGCAACGAGCACCCACGCGGCGAGCGCGACCCAGAACCAGTGCGTGCCGACCGCCTCGACGAAGGGCAGGTGGTTGGCGCGGCCCAGGTACATTCCGGCGACCGAGTACATGCCGAGCGGGAAGACCACACTCCACAGGGTCGGCTCGTAGCGGAGCGGGATCCGGTGGAGGGCGTGCCGCCACACCCCGGCCGCGACGAGGACCGGGATCAACCAGGTGGCGAACGACCAGAACATCACCGACAGCCCGGCCGTGACCCCGCGGGTCACCGCGACCATCGGGGTGTCCGCCATCTCGACGACGCGGGCGCCCGCGACAACGGTGATCGCGACGGCGCCCATCGCGACCCAGTACGGCGGGTCCAGGTCCTCCGGTCGCAGCGGGTACAGCATGGCGCGCAGCGCGACGAACACCGCGCAGGCCGCGTACAGCACGACCCCGAGCGACCACGCCCCGATGGCGAGGATCGACAGGTAGTCGCGATGCGCGGGCAGCGCCTGTTCGAGACCGGCCGCGACCACCGAGATCGACTGGCTGGCGACCACCCAGATGAACCAGGTCCCGTTCGCGGTGTCGAGCATCGGGCGGTGCCGGTTGCTCAGGACCGCCGTCCACGGGACCACGTAGCCGAGCAGGATCCACACCAGCACCGACACGGTCAGCAGGGTGGTCGCGAGACCGATGTGCCCGGTCCCGACCAGCGCCGCGCCGAGGACGTTGGTCGCGGCGATGAACGTGAAGAAGCCGAACGCCCGGGACGGGTCGTGGAAGTCGTCGGACATCCGGTGCCGGAACCCGACGAACCGCCAGATGTTCAACACGAGTAGGACGGCGTAGAACACGACCGCAATCCAGAAGAGCACCGCGGCCAGTTCGGTGAACCCTCGCAGTTGCGCGCCGATGCACACGATGCCGGTCGCCATGACACCGGCGAAGTAGCCGGGGGTCAGCTCGGCGACGCGGCGCAGCCGCCCACCCGCGGGCGGTGGCGTGGTCAGAACGGCCACGGCGGCAGGACCGGCAGCCCCGGCCGCGTCGGCCTGCCGATCAGCCAGGCAAGCAGCTCCGGTCGCGGAAGGTCCGGTGCCGCGAGGTCCGCTGCGACCGCAGCGAGTTCCGGCAGCTGGGTCGCGAGCGTCGACTCGACGAACTCGGCGGGCCAGTCGGCGTAGCCGTACCCGACGTCGAGGTCGAGGTGATGGATCTCCAGCTCCCGCCACCGGAACACTGGGAGGTCGCGGGCGGTGATCGGCTTGCGCCACCGTACCGGGGTGTCGTGCCGGTCGGGGCTGAGCGATCGGAGGTCGGCGGCGAGCCTGCGGCCCGCGAAGCGGAGGTCGGCGGCGAGCAGGTCGACCGGCCGGTCCGCGCCCTCCTCGATCGCGGCCGCGCGCGCGTCCGGGCCGCCGGGATACATCTCGCGGGGGGTGCCGTCCGCGACCCCGAGCGTGAACCGGCGCAGCCCGTCGGCGTTGCGGGCCAGGTGCGTCACCACGTGCCCGCGGGTCCAGCCAGGCAGCGCGGATGCCCCCCGCGCATCCTGCTCCGTCAGGGCGGACACGGCCCGCTCGAGACGTTCCTGGGATCGGTCGAGCTGGTCGAGGACCTCCGGATGGGACAGCATCATGCTCGCCGACAGTAGCGGCCGCGGAGGACAACAGTGGGGACATCGGAACCATCGCGTCGGACCGCGCGTTGGACAGGTGGAGACGTGCGCCGACCCGCGCGTGCTGACGGAGATCACCGGTGCCGTTCGCGGTAATCTTTTGTTGTCCGGTGAGCAGCCGGAACGCCGGCGCACCGAGCTCGACCCGAGCTGGAAGGCTCGGCCGGAACTGGAAAGGACTGGCCCGAAGCGGCTGAACCTGTATGAATCGCAAGACAGTGTTTCGCAACCTGGCGATCGTCGCCGGCATCCTGCTGATCATCTATGCGTTCAGCTACTTCGGCAACGACACTCGCGGGTACACGAGTGTCGACACCTCGGTGGCGATCGCGCAGTTGGACGCAAAGAACGTCACCGACGCGCAGATCGACGACCGGGAACAGCAGATCCGCCTGACCCTCAAGCAGGGCAACGAGGACACGGACAACGCGACGCAGATCATCGCGAAGTACCCGAGCGCCGCGGCCGAACAGATCTTCACCGAGGTCCAGCAGGCCGGTCTCGAGAAGTACAACACGAAGATCACCCAGCAGGGCTGGTTGTCGCAGATCCTGCTGTTCGTTCTTCCGATGGTGATCCTGCTCGGCCTCTTCATCTTCGTGATGGGCCGGATGCAGGGCGGCGGCCGCGGCGGCGTGATGGGCTTCGGGAAGTCGAAGGCCAAGCAGCTGTCGAAGGACATGCCGAAGAACACGTTCGCCGACGTGGCGGGCGCCGACGAGGCCGTCGAAGAGCTGTACGAGATCAAGGACTTCCTGCAGAACCCGGCCCGTTACCAGGCGCTCGGTGCGAAGATCCCGAAGGGCGTCCTGCTGTACGGCCCGCCCGGCACCGGCAAGACGCTGCTGGCCCGCGCGGTCGCCGGTGAGGCCGGGGTTCCGTTCTTCACGATCTCCGGCTCGGACTTCGTCGAAATGTTCGTCGGTGTCGGCGCCTCCCGGGTCCGCGACCTGTTCGAGCAGGCCAAGCAGAACAGCCCCTGCATCATCTTCGTCGATGAGATCGACGCCGTCGGCCGACAGCGTGGCGCGGGCCTTGGCGGCGGGCACGACGAGCGCGAGCAGACCCTCAACCAGTTGCTCGTCGAGATGGACGGCTTCGGGGACCGCACCGGCATCATCCTGATCGCGGCGACGAACCGCCCCGACATCCTCGACCCCGCGCTGCTGCGGCCGGGACGCTTCGACCGCCAGATCCCGGTCAGCAACCCGGACCTGGCGGGCAGGCGGGCGATCCTGCGGGTGCACTCGCAGGGCAAGCCGCTCGACCAGCATGCCGACCTGGAGGGCCTGGCGAAGCGCACCGTCGGCATGTCCGGCGCCGACTTGGCCAACGTCATCAATGAGGCGGCGCTGCTGACCGCCCGTGAGAACGGCGCGGTGATCACCGAGGCCGCTCTTGAGGAGTCGGTGGACCGGGTCATCGGCGGTCCGCGGCGCAAGAGCCGGATCATCAGCGAGCACGAGAAGAAGATCACCGCGTACCACGAGGGCGGTCACACCCTCGCCGCGTGGGCGATGCCGGACATCGAGCCGATCTACAAGGTGACGATCCTGGCCCGCGGCCGTACCGGCGGGCACGCGATGACCGTCCCCGAGGACGACAAGGGTCTGATGACCCGCTCGGAAATGATCGCCCGCCTGGTGATGGCGATGGGCGGCCGTGCCGCCGAGGAACTGGTGTTCCACGAGCCGACGACCGGCGCGTCCTCCGACATCGACCAGGCCACCAAGATCGCGCGCGCGATGGTCACCGAGTACGGCATGAGCGCGAAGCTCGGCGCCGTCCGCTACGGGCAGGAGGGCGGCGATCCGTTCCTCGGCCGCTCGATGGGGCAGCAGTCGGATTACTCGCACGAGGTGGCGCGGGAGATCGACGAGGAGGTGCGCAACCTGATCGAGGCCGCGCACACCGAGGCGTGGTCGATCCTCAACGAGTACCGCGACACCCTCGACGTGCTGGCCGCGGAGCTGCTCGAGCACGAGACGCTGACCCGCAAGGACCTGGAGAAGATCTTCACCGGCGTCGAGAAGCGTCCCCGGATCACCGCGTTCAACGACTTCGGCGACCGGATCCCGTCCGAGAAGCCGCCGATCAAGACCCCGCGTGAGCTGGCGATCGAGCGTGGGGAACCGTTCCCGGAGGAGCCGGTCCGCACCCCGACGTTCGCGAACCGGGACGCGGCTCCGTCGGCGGTGCCGCCGCAGCCGGGTGTGCCGCAGGCCGGCGCGCCGCAGCCGCCGCAGAACGGCTACCAGGTTCCGCCGGGCGGCTACCCGGCGTACCCGCCGCAGCAGCAGCCCCCGCAGGGGTCGATGCCGGACTACGGTGCGCCCGCCGGATGGTCCGCGCCGGGCTGGCCCCCGCGCGGCGAGGCCCAGCACACCAGGCCGGTCGGGAACCCGTACCCGGAGCCGGTGGAGAACCCGTACGCCGGGTATCCGCAGTGGAATCCGCCGCCGCAGCCGCCCCAGGCGCCGCACCAGGGCGCCCCGGCCGAGGAGCAGGATCCCTCCACGCAGCGGTGGGACGGACCGAACGGGCAGCAGTAGATCGCTGCGCACTAGTGTTTGCACCGCCCGTCGCGGACGGGCGGGGACGCGGTTGGAACGAAGTGGAGGTGCGATCAGGTGTCGGTTCGTCAACTCGGCGGCGCGGAAACGAATGAGGCGGACGAGGTGCTGCGGTCGGTCGGGTCCGGTCGTGCCTTCGACCAGGCGCGGGCCGAGGCCGCCGTGCGGGAGCTGCTGATCGCCGTCGGCGAGGACCCGGACCGGCCCGGGCTGCTGGACACGCCCGCCCGGGTGGCGCGGGCGTACCGCGAGGTGTTCGCTGGCCTCTACACCGAGCCCGACGAGGTGCTCAACACCACCTTCGACGAGGGTCATCAGGAGCTGGTCCTAGTCCGGGACATCCCGATGTACTCCACCTGCGAGCACCACCTGGTCTCGTTCCACGGTGTCGCGCACGTCGGCTACATTCCCGGCTCGACGGGCCGCGTGACCGGCTTGTCGAAACTGGCGCGGGTGGTCGACCTGTACGCCAAGCGTCCGCAGGTGCAGGAGCGGCTGACCAGTCAGATCGCCGACGCGCTGGTGCGCAAGCTGGATCCGCGTGGCGTGATCGTCGTGGTCGAGGCCGAACATCTGTGCATGGCGATGCGCGGCATCCGTAAGCCGGGCGCGAGCACCACAACGTCGGCGGTCCGGGGGATCTTCCAGTCCAGCGCCGCCTCGCGCGCCGAGGCGCTGGATCTCATCGTCCGCAGGTGACCATGCTCCCGACACCGGGTCGCTGCGCCGTGATGGGGGTGCTCAACGTCACGAGCGACTCGTTCTCCGACGGCGGCCGCTACCTCGACCGCGATGCCGCGGTCGCGCACGGTCTGGAACTGCGCAGGCTGGGTGTGGACATCATCGATGTCGGCGGTGAGTCGACCCGGCCGGGAGCGCAGCGCGTCGACCCCGAGGTCGAGGCACGGCGGGTCGCGCCGGTCATCGCCGACCTCGCCGCTGAGGGCATTCCGGTCAGCGTCGACACGATGCGGGCGTCGGTGGCGGAAGCGGCGATCGAGGCGGGCGTGAGCGTCGTCAACGACGTGTCCGGGGGTCGGGCCGACCCGGCGATGGCATCGGTACTCGCCGATGCCGGGTTGCCGTGGATCCTGATGCACTGGCGGTCCGCGGGCGAGTACGTCCACGCTGGCGGGGTGTTGCACTACGGGGATGTGGTCACCGAGGTGTGCGACGAACTGATGGGGTCGGTGGACTCCGCGGTCCGGGCGGGCGTCGATCCGTCCCGCCTGATCCTCGATCCGGGACTGGGGTTCGCCAAGACGGCCGAACACAACTGGGCGCTGCTCGGTGCGCTCCCACGACTGACCGGGCTCGGCTTCCCGGTCCTGATCGGCGCGTCCCGGAAGCGGTTCCTCGGCACCCTCCTCGCGGACCAGGGCGGCGACCGGGTGCCCGACGGGCGGGAGGTCGCGACGGCGGTGGTGTCGGCGTTCGCGGCCCGCGGCGGGGCATGGGGTGTGCGGGTGCACGACGTCAGGGCGTCTCGGGACGCGATCGCGGTTGCGCAGGCCTGGCCTGCGGCGGAGGAGGTCGACGGTGTCTGACCGGATCGAGTTGCGGGGCCTGCAGGTCCGCGGCAATCACGGCGTGTTCGACCACGAGAAGCGGGACGGTCAGGACTTCTTCGTCGACGTGACCCTGTGGCTGGACTTGGCGCCGGCCGCCGCGTCGGACGACCTCGCCGACACCTACGACTACGGCACGCTCGCGCAGACCGCCGCCGACATCGTCGCCGGGCCGCCGCGGGACCTGATCGAGACGGTCGCGGCGGAGATCGCCGACGCGGTGCTGCTGGACGCGCGGGTGAACGCGGTCGAGGTGACCCTGCACAAGCCGTCGGCGCCGATCCCGTTGACGTTCGCGGACGTGGCGGTGGTGGCCCGGCGATCCCGCAAGGGCCTGCGCGGATGAGTCGGGCGGTGCTGTCGATCGGGTCGAACCTCGGCGACCCGGTCGCGAATCTGCGGTCGGTGGTCGATGCGCTGGGGGATCGGCTGGTCGCGGCGTCCGGGGTGTACGCGACGGCGCCGTGGGGTGGGGTGGAGCAGCAGGACTTCCTCAACGCCACCCTGATCGTCGACGATCCGGACCTGAGCTGCCGTGGCTGGCTAAAGTTCGGCCAGCATCTCGAGCAGCAGGCGGACCGGGTCCGGGACGTCCGCTGGGGGCCGCGAAGTCTGGATGTGGACGTGGTGGACTGCGCGGGCACGGTCAGCGCCGACCCCGAACTGACGTTGCCGCACCCCCGGGCGCACCTGCGCGCCTTCGTGTTGCTGCCGTGGCTCGAGATCGACCCCGACGCGTCGTTGACGGTCGACGGCACCCCGGTGCCTGCGCGGGATCTGCTTGCCGCGCTCGATCCCGAGGAGATCGCCGGGGTTCGGCGAACGGACGCGAGGCTGGTGCGGTCGTGATGAACCCGACGCGAGTCCGCGACCTGGTCGGGTTGGCGCTGTTCGCGACGATCGCGACCTGGCTGTTGGTGCGCGCGTTCTACGGTTCGCTGCCGCCGATCTCGGTGTTTGCGGGAGCATCGCTCTACCCGGTGGCGTTGATTGAGGTTGTGCTCGCGTTCGTGATTCGGGCCCGCATCGAGGATCATCGGATCGGGCCCGACCGGCATCAGCTGCACCCGATCACCGCGGCGCGTGCGGTGGCGCTCGCGAAGGCATCGGCACTGGTGGGTGCCGCGAGCGCGGGCGTGTGGTTCGGTCTGCTGCTGTACCTGCTGCCGAAGCGGGCCGAGGTCGATGCGGCAGCGCAGGACATGACCGGGACCCTGGTCGGTGTGCTCGCCGGCGTGGTCCTGGTCGCCGCCGCGATGTGGCTCGAGCATTGCTGCCGGACCCCGGACGAACCGCCGGACGAACCGGCGATGTAGGTCGATCGGGTCGGGAATCGCCGCGGGCGCACCCCGGCGCCGCCGCGGGCTGCCGCTATCCTGGGGCCCATGACAGCTTCTGGTCGCGCGGGTTCGATGCGGAGGGGCAAGCGCAGCGCGAGCCAGATGATCGCGGCCGGTCTCGTGGTGCTCGCGGTGGTCGCCAGCCTGTTCCTGATCTTCAGTGACAGCGTGCAGGTGCTGCGCATCGGCCTGATGGCCGCATTGTGGGCGGCCGTGATCGGCGCCATCGCGATGACCCGGTACCGCCGGGAGTCCGCGGCGGACAAGGCGAAGATCCGGGATCTGCAGACCGTGTACGAACTTCAACTCGAGCGGGAGATCGGTGCCCGCCGCGAGTATGAGGCAGGCGTCGAGGCGCGGGTGCGCAGCGAAGTCGCCGTTGACGCGTCCGAGATCGCCGCGCTGCGCGCCGAACTCGCCGCGCTGCGTGGGAGCCTCGAGGTGCTGTTCGAGGGCCGGATGCCCGCGGACCGGGTGGCGATCGAGGCGGAGCGGTCCACGATGGGCCAGTTGTCGGCGGGTGCCGCCGCGGTACGCCCGCCGGTCCCGTTCGCGCCGAACCCCGCATACGTCGAGCCGGGCGCCGGGCCGACCTTCGCCTCGCCGTTCGACGAACCCGTGACGGCCGAGGTGTCGGTTGTCGCCGAGGACGCGGCCAGCGCCGTTACGCCTCCCGCCGACGTCCCTCCCGCGGACGCTCCTCCCGCGGACGCATCTCCCGCCGACGACGCGCTGAGTTCGCGTCGCGCACGGCGTCGCGCGGCGGAGGACAGCGGCACCGACGACGAGTCCGCCGGTGCCCATTCCAACGGGCTCTCGGTCGCCGAGATCATGGCGAACATGCAGGCCGCAACCGCGGATCCGGATGCGGCAAGGACCGGCCGCCGCAGGCGCGGGTGAGCCGTAGATCACTTTTCCGACCGTGGCGGTCGGTCCCGCCCCCCGACTATCCTCGCTGTGAACGTCCGGTACCCGCGCTGCGGGACTGGAACGAACGAGAGGAACAACGGTGACCTCATTCGAGATCACTCCAGGTGGGTCCGTCGGCGACCCGGCGCCAGCCCGATTGACGGTGGGCATCGTCTCGGCGGGACGGGTCGGCACCGCCCTTGGCGCGGCCCTCGAACGAGTCGGCCATCCGGTCGTCGCCTGCGCCGCGGTGTCCGACGCCTCGGTGCGACGCGCACAGCAGCGACTGCCCGACACCGAGATCCTGCCCGCGACCGACGTGGCGGCCCGCTCCGAACTTCTGATCCTGGCCGTCCCCGACGACGAACTCCCCGACCTGGTGCACGGCCTCGCGGCGACCGGATCGGTCCGGCCCGGCACCATCGTCGTGCACACCTCCGGCGCGAACGGGATCGGTGTGCTGGCGCCACTGGCCCGGGCAGGCGCATTGCCGCTGGCGATCCACCCGGCGATGACGTTCACCGGGCACGACGAGGACGTTGCCCGGCTGGCGTCCAGTTGCTTCGGGATCACCGCGGCCGACGAGATCGGCTACGCGATCGCGCAGTCCCTGGTTCTGGAGATCGGCGGCGAGCCGGTTCGGGTGCGCGAGGAGGTTCGGCCGCTCTACCACGCTGCCCTCGCGCACGGCAGCAACCATCTCGTCACGCTGGTGTCGGACGCGGTCGCGGCGCTGCGGGTGGCCTTGTCCGGTGACGAGTTCTTCGGCCAGCAGGCCGTCGACGGCGAGCCGAACGGGGTGGCCGAACGGGTGCTCGCGCCGCTGCTGTCGGCCGCGCTCGACAACGCCCTGCGGCGCGGGCCCGCCGCGCTGACCGGACCGGTGGCGCGGGGTGACCGTGCGGCCGTCGCCACCCACCTGCGCGTGCTCGCGGAGGTGGATCCCCAACTCGCCGGGGGCTACCGGGCGATGTCGCTGCGGTCGGCGCAGATCGCCGGGGCGGACCCGGCGTTGATCGAGATTCTGGAGGACCGATCGTGAACGGCTACACACGCGGTGAACTGACCGTGCACCGCGAACCCGCCGAGCTGACGAAGGTCACCCGCGCACTGCGCGGTGTCGGTAGGCAGGTCGCGCTCGTCCCGACCATGGGCGCCCTGCACGCGGGCCACCTGGAACTGGTGCGGCAGGCGAAGCTGCGCGGTGCGGTCGTTGTGGTTTCGATCTTCGTCAATCCGCTGCAGTTTGCGGCGGGGGAGGACCTCGACGCCTATCCGCGGACCCTCGACGCGGACCTGGAGCTGCTCCGCGGTGAGGGGGTGGAGCTGGTGTTCGCCCCGACCGCCGCAGCGATGTACCCGAACGGTCAGCGCACCACGATTCATCCGGGGCCGCTCGGGGAGGAACTCGAAGGCGCCAGCAGGCCAACTCATTTCGCCGGGATGTTGACGGTGGTGGCGAAGCTGCTGCAGATCGTGGCGCCGAACACCGCCTACTTCGGCGAGAAGGACTACCAGCAGCTGACGCTGATCCGGCAGATGGTTCGAGACCTGAACGTCGACGTCGAGATTCGCGGAGTCCCCACGGTCCGCGAGCAGGACGGGCTGGCGCTCTCCTCGCGCAACCGCTACCTGGACGAGGAGCAGCGTGCCGCGTCCGCAACGATTTCCGCGGCCCTCGTCGCAGGCGCCCACGCCGCGGCGGGCGGTGCGGACGCGATCGTCGCCACCGCCCGGGAGGTGCTCGCGACGGCGCCCGACATCGTCGTCGACTATCTCGAGGTGCGCGGTGTCGACCTCGGTCCGGCCCCCGAACGGGGTGACGGGCGCCTGCTGGTCGCGGCCAGGGTGGGAGCCACCCGGCTGATCGACAACGTCGGTGTCGCCGTCGGCACCGGATTCCTCGAACGGGACGTCGATACCCGTACCACCGGCGACGACCAGTTCGCTCGTTAGACCATTAAGGGGCAGTTCATGTTTCGCACGATGATGAAGTCGAAGATCCACCGCGCCACCGTCACGCACGCCGACCTGCACTATGTCGGCTCGGTGACCGTCGACCAGGACCTCATGGACGCCGCCGACCTGCTCGAGGGGGAGCAGGTGTGCATTGTCGACATCGACAACGGCGCCCGCCTTGAGACCTACGTCATCGCGGGAGAGCGCGGGAGCGGCGTCATCGGAATCAACGGTGCGGCAGCACATCTCGTAAATCCGGGTGACCTAGTCATCCTGATCGCCTACGGCGTGATGAACGAGCAGGAATGCCGGGATTACGACCCGCGGGTGGTGTTCGTCGACGCCGACAACCGGCAGGTCGAGCTGGGCTCGGACCCGGCGCACGCACCCGAGGGATCGGGCCTGATCACCCCGCGCATGCTGAGCACCCTCGAGAACACCTCGGCGCTGGTGTAACCGTGCTGCTGGCCGTCGACGTCCGCAACACCACCGTCTCGCTCGGGCTGTTCGCCGGAAGCGGGGAACACGCACGGCTGGAGCAGGACTGGCGCATGCGCACCGATCCGCGGATGACGGCCGACGAGTTGGCGTTGATGCTGCGCGGACTGCTCGGGGCGAAAGTCGAGCAGGTCGTCGGAGTCTCGGCGCTGTCGACGGTGCCGTCGGTGCTGCGCGAGCTGCGGGTGATGCTGTCCCGATACTGGGGTCACGTCCCGCACGTTGTCGTGGAGCCGGGGGTCCGGACCGGGGTGCCGTTGCTGGTCGACAACCCCAAGGAGGTCGGGGCCGACCGGATCGTGAACAGTCTTGCCGCCCACCATCTCTACGGCGGCCCGTGCATCGTCGTCGATTTCGGTGTCGCGACCTGTGTTGATGTCGTGTCCGACAAGGGGGAGTTCCTCGGCGGCGCGATAGCGCCGGGCCTCGAGACGTCCACCGACGCGCTTGCCTCGCACTCGGCCGCGCTGCGTAAGTTCGAGCTGGTGCGACCCCGCGCGGTGGTCGGGAAGAGCAGCGTTGAGTGCATGCAGGCCGGCGCCGTGTTCGGGTTCGCCGGGCTGGTCGACGGACTGGTCCGCCGGGTGCGGGCCGAGCTGCCCACCTTCGCGGGCGACGACGTGACGGTGATCGCGACCGGGGACAGCGCACCCCTGGTGATGCCGGAATCCGAGACCATCGCCCATCTGGAGCGCGACCTCGCGCTTGAGGGCCTGCGGATCGTGTACGAGCGCAACCAGGCTCGACGGGCGGCGAAGCGTCCGCCCGTGGCGTGACGCGTCACCACGGACGGACCCTTTGCCGATCTCCGGTTCTGTGTCACACTGGTCGACGTGATTGCTCGCATGGCCACCCGGGAGTGTTGTCGAGGCTGACTGCCGCCTCGACTCGTTGAGGCACGTCATTTCGCCTCGGCCGATTTCACCCTCCCGGAGTCACATCCATGTCTGATCTGCATTCCCTGTCTTTCCCGTCCCCTCGGATCTCGGTGTCGCCGAGCCGCCTGAAGCCCGCCGACCTGCTGCGGATAACCGACCAGGGCGCAAGCGACGTCCTCGACGGGCGTTACGCCCCGCTGCTCCCCGAGCGCTGGTGGACCACCGAACGCTGGTCCGCCCGACTGCACGCCGACGACGATGTCGATCTTTGGCTGATCAGCTGGGTTCCCGGTGAGGCGACCGAGCTGCACGACCACGCCGGCTCGCTCGGGGCGCTCACCGTCCTCAGTGGAAGTCTCGCCGAATATCGGTGGGGTGGAAGCGAACTCAAGTACCGCACCCTCGATGCCGGGGACCAGGCCTCGTTTCCGCTCGGCTGGGTGCATGACGTCGCGCTGGCGCCGGAGGCCGACGCCGACCCGGGACCGCCGACATTGAGCGTGCACGCCTATTCGCCACCACTGACCGCGATGTCCTACTACGAGGTCACCGACCATGGCAGCCTGCGCCGCACCCGCACCGAGCTGACCGATTTCCCGGAAGGACTGTCGGCATGACCATCGACGAGATGCTCGACGACGCCCGCACTCACCTCGACCGCCTGACCGTGTTCGAACTGGCCGAGGCGCATCGGCGCGGCGCGATCGTCGTGGACATCCGGCCGCAGGCCCAGCGCGCACGCGAGGGGACGCTGCCCGGTGCGCTCGCCATCGAACGCAACGTGCTCGAGTGGCGGCTCGACCCGACCAGCAGCGCGCCCCTCGCCTTGGCCGTCGACCGCGACGTCGAATGGGTGATCGTCTGCTCAGAGGGCTACACCTCCTGCCTCGCCGCGGCGTCGCTGCGCAGGCTTGGCCTGCACCGAGCAACCGACCTGGTCGGCGGGTACCAGGCGATCAAGGCGGCCCGACTGCTCGGCGCGCTGATGGCCGAGCGGCACTGCACCCGGGAACTGGCGGCCGTATCGGCGCACTGACCCCCGGGTCGGCTCCGCCGCCGTGCGCCCGGGTCGGCTCCGCCGCCGTGCCCCCGGGTCGGCTCCGCCGCCGTGCGCCCGGGTCGGCTCCGCCGCCGTGGGGGGGGGGTTTTTTCCCCCCCCCACCACCCGCACCCACCCCCCACCCACCCTCCC
>NZ_JBSGXD010000002.1:36501-64250 GCF_053609225.1 Rhodococcus sp. NPDC054953
CGCCCGGTTCGTCCTCGCGCTCGGACCCCGGGTTCGGCTCCGCTGCTGGACGCCTGGGGCGACTCCCCCACGCTGCGGACTTCCCCCCCCAATGGGGGGAAAACCCACCCACGGTGACGAACCGTTAGTCTTGTCTTCCGTGAGTGACGCACCCGCCCAACCTGTAGACGACACCCCCGAGCAGCTGCGCATCCGCCGCGAGAAGCGGGAACGGATCCTCGAGCAGGGGCAGGAGGCCTACCCGGTCTCGGTGCCGCGCACCCACGCCCTCGCCGAGATCCGGGCGAAGTACCCCGACCTGGAGCCGGACGCCGCGACCGGCGAGCAGGTCGGCGTCGCTGGCCGGGTGATCTTCGTCCGCAATACCGGCAAGCTGTGCTTCGCGACCCTCCAGGAGGGCGACGGCACCCAGCTGCAGGCAATGCTCAGCCTCGCGAACGTCGGTGTGGACGCGCTCGCGGCGTGGAAGTCCGACGTCGATCTCGGCGACTACGTGTTCGTGCACGGCGAGGTGATCAGCTCGCGTCGCGGTGAACTGTCGGTGATGGCCGATTCCTGGCAGCTCGCCGCCAAGTCGCTGCGTCCGCTCCCGGTCGCGCACAAGGAAATGAACGAGGAATCCCGGGTCCGGCAGCGGTATGTCGACCTGATCGTGCGCCCGGAGGCAAGGGAGATGGCCCGCAAGCGGGTCGCGGTGGTGCGTGAGCTGCGCAACGCGCTCGAACGGCGCGGATTCCTCGAGGTCGAGACCCCGATGCTGCAGACCATCGCGGGCGGGGCCGCCGCGCGTCCGTTCGTCACGCATTCGAATGCGCTCGACATCGACCTCTACCTGCGGATCGCGCCGGAGCTGTTCCTCAAGCGCTGCGTCGTCGGCGGAATCGAAAAGGTCTTCGAGATCAACCGCAATTTCCGCAACGAGGGCATCGACTCGACGCATTCGCCCGAGTTCGCGATGCTCGAGACCTACGAGGCCTACGGCACCTACGACGATTCCGCGACGATGATCCGCGAATTGATCCAGGAGGTCGCGCAGAACGCGCTCGGCACCCAGGTCGTCACCCTCGCAGACGGGACCGAGTACGACCTGAGCGGCGAGTGGAAGACGATGGAAATGTATCCGTCGCTGTCCGCCGCGATCGGGGCATCGGTCACGCCGGACACCACCGTCGACGAATTGCTCGCGCTTGCCGCGAAGGTCGGGCTCGAGGTGCCGAAGGACAAGGGGTACGGCCACGGCAAGCTCGTCGAGGAACTGTGGGAGCACCAGTGTGGTGATCAGCTGAACGAGCCGACCTTCGTCCGCAATTTCCCGGTCGAGACGTCGCCGCTGACCCGGCAGCATCGGAGCCTGCCCGGGGTCACCGAGAAGTGGGACCTGTACGTCCGGGGGTTCGAGCTGGCGACCGGGTACTCGGAACTCGTCGACCCGGTCATCCAGCGGGACCGCTTCGTCGACCAGGCCCGCCTCGCCGCGGCAGGCGACGACGAGGCGATGGCGTTGGACGAGGAGTTCCTCGCGGCGATGGAGCACGGCATGCCCCCGACGACGGGGACCGGGATGGGCATCGACCGGCTGCTGATGGCGTTGACCGGATTGGGTATCCGGGAAACGATCCTGTTCCCAATTGTGCGCCCATCCGCACGCTGATCCATTTCGAATAGATTTGTCGAGCTCGAGCACTCGCAATTCTCGCCCCGGGGGTACACTCGCGGAATCCGGTGCGCGGGGCCCGGAATACGGAATTGTTCGAAGGGAACTCGGGACATGGCAAAGAAGGTCACCGTCACTCTTATCGACGACGTGGATCAGGAATCGACCGCCGACGAAACGGTCGAGTTCGGGCTCGACGGGGTGACCTACGAGATCGATCTCTCCTCGGAGAACGCGGCGCGACTGCGGGATCAGCTCGAGGAATGGGTCGCGCACGCCCGCCGGTCGACCGGCAGGCGGCGTGGAAAGCCCGCTCCAGCGGTAGGAAAGTCGCGGGTCGCTGCCGATCGGGAACAGAGCGCGGCGATCCGTGAGTGGGCACGACGAAATGGTCACCCGGTTTCCGCGCGGGGACGAATCTCCGCAGAAATCACCGAGCTCTACAACAAGGCGAACTGAACCGTCGTCCCTACTCGCACGTTTCGCCTGTCCGCGTCCGGCTGCACTGCTAGCCTGCGCGGACAGGCGAACACGGTGCGAAAATCAGGGGGAATGACGTGCGGGTGCGAAATGTCGTCGCGGCGAGAGTCGGCGCGGTTCTCGTCGGGATTGCGTCCCTGTTCTTCGGCGGCGTCGCGGGCGCGACGCCGCTGCCCGTGCCCTACCAGTTCCTCGCCGGCGTTCCCCTGGAACTCGGCAATCCCGGCGGGTCCGCGCCCGGCTCCAACGACTGGTCGTGCACCCCGACCGCGGAGCACCCGAATCCGGTGGTCCTCGTCCACGGCACCGGCGGAAACCGGCAGACCAACTGGGCAACCTATGCGCCACTCCTCGCCAACGAGGGGTACTGCGTCTACTCGCTGACCTACGGCGCCTACGAGCAGCTGCCCTGGCCGTTGAACGCGATCGGCGGGATGCGGCCGATGGAGGAGAGCGCGGCCGAACTGGGCGCGTTCGTGGACCGGGTGCTGGCGTCGACGGGGGCGGCCAAGGTCGACATCATCGGACACTCCCAGGGCACCTTGATGCCCACCTACTGGGTGAAATATCTCGGCGGCGCCGACAAGGTCGACCGGTACGTGTCCCTCGCACCGCTGTGGAAGGGGGAGGGCGCGTTCGACCTGCCCCGTGCCCTCGCGTCGTACCGCGATCTCGGTGTCGACGCGGCGGGCCCGGTGATGGCACCGTTGTGCGGCGCGTGCGGGCAGTTCCTTGCCGGCTCACGGTTCATGACCCAGCTGCGGGACGGCGGCGTCTACGCCCCCGGCGTCACCTACACGAACATCCTCACCCGGTACGACGAGCTGGTGGTGCCGTACACCAGCGGCTACGAGGAGGGCCCGAACGCGACCAACATCGTCGTCCAGGATCACTGCGCCCAGGATTTCGGCGACCACCTGTCGATCGCGGGCGAACCCGTTGCCGCCGCCCTGGTGCTCAACGCGCTCGATCCGGCGCATCCGCGGCCGGTCCCGTGCGTGTTCGTTCCGCCGGTGGTCGGCTGAGCGTCACCCGAAGGTCAGGACCTCGACGATCGGGCGGCGCGGGGTGTCGTTGAGTGGCGTGGGGCGGGTCGGGATTCCGACCCGCAGCAGCAGCTGCGGCACCTCCGCGCCGGGGATCAGCGTCCGGACGATGTCCCGGCTGCGGTCGATGTCGGTGAGATGGGTCAGCGGGCACGTCGCGAGCCGCTGCACCGTCGCTTCGAGCGCGATCGCGGACAGCGCCCGGCCGCACCGGAGCCACGCGGCGGCGTCGTCGGCGGTGGTGCTCAGGACGAGGACGGTCGATTCGTCGTCGGGGCCGTCGTCGGTGCGGGTCGCGCCGTGCGGATCGGGGAACCTGCGACCGACCGGTACGCGCTGCCGTTCGGTGCGGGTGGCAAGGGCGGCCTCCGGGATGCCGTCACCGTCCCGGATATGGCCCGCCCACCAGCGCAGTTCCGCCTGGTAGGAGGCGTCGTAGCGGCGCGCGGCCAGGCTCGACGCGGTCGCCTCCGCCAGGACGGGGCGGGCGTCGGCGCCCAGGAATGTCACCGTCACCTCCGCGCCTGCCGCGCCGAGCAGGTTCCGCAGCAGCGGGGTGTCGGGCAGCGGGGCGAACGCGGTTCGGTCGGTGCGCCTGCGCCGGATCGCCGCGAGCAGGTCGAAGTCGTGCGACTGTGGCCGGGCGTTGTTGGCGAACCGCATCGCCGCCACCAGTTGCGGGCGGGCGGGGTCGGGAAACAGGTCGATGTGCGTCTGCCAGCGCAGCGCGGTCAACGCGACGGTCAGATGCTGCAATGCGGCGCCGCAGCTGATCATCAGCTGGCGTCCGCGGGGGTCGGCGGCGACCAGCAGCCGGGCCGGGTCTGCGGACAGTTCGAGTCGGCCCGCGTCGTACCGCCACCGCCAGGGCTGGCTGTTGTGCACCGACGGTGCCCGGCACGCCAGGTCGACGGCGGTGCGCACCACCTCGGTGTCGGGAATGAGCGCGTCCATGGCGTTGTCCTCACTGTGCGGTGTGAGGACCAGTGTTGGCCTGGCGAAATCGGGCGACTAGGGCCGTTGGTCCCGACTTGGCCGGACGGATACGAGACCGGTCGGTCTCCCGGTGTTCGCTGTTGGCGTAGCGGCCGGTGGAAACGAAATACCTGGATGCCGCGTTGTCACGGGTAAGCATGCAGACTGTCCCCGTTGTCAATGGGATGGAGGCGGCGCAGGCCGCATCACCGGCCACTACAGTGGGAGGTGCGGCTCGTAAATCCCGCTGGGGATCTACCCATAAAGAACGTGAGGGAGAGCGATGTTCGAGAGGTTCACCGACCGCGCACGGCGCGTTGTTGTCCTGGCCCAGGAAGAGGCCCGGATGCTCAACCACAACTACATCGGCACCGAACACATCCTGCTCGGCCTCATCCACGAGGGCGAGGGTGTTGCGGCGAAGTCGTTGGAGTCGTTGGGCATCTCCCTCGAGGGCGTGCGCAGCCAGGTGGAAGAGATCATCGGTCAGGGCCAGCAGGCCCCGTCCGGTCACATCCCGTTCACCCCGCGCGCCAAGAAGGTGCTGGAGTTGAGCCTGCGCGAGGCGCTGCAGCTCGGCCACAACTACATCGGCACCGAGCACATCCTGCTCGGCCTGATCCGCGAGGGTGAGGGCGTCGCCGCCCAGGTGTTGGTCAAGCTCGGCGCCGACCTGAACCGGGTCCGTCAGCAGGTCATCCAGCTGCTGTCCGGCTACCAGGGCAAGGAGCCGCAGGAGACCAGCGGCGGCCGCGGCGAGGCCGGGACCCCGTCCACCTCGCTGGTCCTCGACCAGTTCGGCCGCAACCTGACGCAGGCCGCGCTCGAGGGCAAGCTCGACCCGGTCATCGGCCGCTCGAAGGAGATCGAGCGGGTGATGCAGGTGCTCAGCAGGCGCACCAAGAACAACCCGGTGTTGATCGGTGAGCCCGGCGTCGGCAAGACCGCCGTCGTCGAGGGTCTCGCGCAGGCGATCGTCAACGGTGAGGTCCCCGAGACCCTCAAGGACAAGCAGCTGTACACGCTCGACCTGGGTTCCCTGGTCGCGGGCAGCCGTTACCGCGGTGACTTCGAGGAGCGCCTGAAGAAGGTCCTCAAGGAGATCAACACCCGCGGCGACATCATTCTGTTCATCGACGAGCTGCACACCCTCGTCGGAGCGGGCGCGGCCGAGGGCGCGATCGACGCGGCGTCGATCCTCAAGCCGAAGCTGGCCCGCGGCGAGCTGCAGACGATCGGCGCGACCACCCTCGACGAGTACCGCAAGTACATCGAGAAGGACGCCGCTCTCGAGCGCCGCTTCCAGCCGGTGCAGGTCGGCGAGCCGACGGTCGAGCACACCATCGAGATCCTCAAGGGCCTGCGCGACCGGTACGAGGCGCACCACCGCGTCTCGATCACCGACGGCGCACTGGTCGCGGCGGCCACCCTCGCGGACCGCTACATCAACGACCGGTTCCTGCCGGACAAGGCGATCGACCTCATCGACGAGGCCGGTGCCCGGATGCGCATCCGCCGGATGACCGCGCCGCCGGACCTGCGCGAGTTCGACGACAAGATCGCCGACGCCCGCAGGGAGAAGGAGTCCGCGATCGACGCGCAGGACTTCGAGAAGGCCGCCAGCCTGCGCGACAAGGAGAAGCAGCTCGTCGCGCAGCGCGCCGAGCGTGAGAAGCAGTGGCGCTCCGGCGACCTGGACGTCATCGCGGAGGTCGACGACGAGCAGATCGCCGAGGTGCTCGGCAACTGGACCGGCATCCCGGTGTTCAAGCTGACCGAGGAGGAGACCACCCGGCTGCTCCGCATGGAGGATGAGCTGCACAAGCGGATCATCGGTCAGGAGGACGCGGTCAAGGCGGTCTCCAAGGCGATCCGGCGTACCCGCGCTGGCCTGAAGGATCCGAAGCGTCCGTCCGGTTCGTTCATCTTCGCCGGTCCGTCCGGCGTCGGTAAGACCGAGCTGTCCAAGGCCCTGGCGAACTTCCTGTTCGGCGACGACGACGCGCTCATCCAGATCGACATGGGCGAGTTCCATGACCGGTTCACCGCGTCGCGACTGTTCGGTGCCCCTCCCGGCTACGTCGGCTACGAGGAGGGCGGCCAGCTCACCGAGAAGGTGCGCCGCAAGCCGTTCTCGGTCGTGCTGTTCGACGAGATCGAGAAGGCCCACCAGGAGATCTACAACACGCTGCTGCAGGTGCTCGAGGACGGCCGCCTCACCGACGGTCAGGGCCGCACGGTCGACTTCAAGAACACCGTGCTGATCTTCACCTCGAACCTGGGCACCGCCGACATCTCGAAGGCGGTCGGGCTTGGCTTCACCTCCGGTAGCGGCAACGAGTCGAACTACGAGCGGATGAAGCTCAAGGTGCACGACGAGCTGAAGAAGCATTTCCGTCCCGAGTTCCTCAACCGCATCGACGACATCATCGTCTTCCACCAGCTGACGCAGGACCAGATCATCCAGATGGTCGACCTGATGATCGGCCGGGTGGAGAAGCAGCTGAAGAACAAGGACATGGACATCGAGCTGACCGAGCGGGCGAAGTCGCTGCTCGCGAAGCGCGGCTTCGATCCGGTGCTCGGTGCGCGGCCGCTGCGTCGCACCATCCAGCGCGAGATCGAGGACCAGCTGTCGGAGAAGATCCTCTTCAACGAGGTCGGCCCCGGTCAGATCGTCCTGGTCGACGTCGAGGGCTGGGACGGCGAGGGCGCGGGCGAGGACGCGAAGTTCACGTTCGCCCCGAGCCCGCGGCCGGTCGCGGTGCCGGACTCGTTGCCGGTCGACATGGCGAAGGCAGGCGAGGCCCCGGCCGAGGGCGGCGGCGCCGAGTAGGTCACGCATGACGAACGCCCCGCGAGCGAAGGCTCGCGGGGCGTTCGTCGTCCCTGTGCCCGGTGGTGGTTGCGGGAGCGTCAGGCGCGGGACGCCCGGTCGAGGCGCTCGGTCGGTCCCCGGTCAGCGTCGATGGACGTCACCAGCTCCCGGACGATTCCGAGCAGCGTCTCGTCGATCCGGGTCCGGGCCGCCGTCAGGGTCTCGGCCGTCAGGTCGTCAATGTCCGTGAGGCCTCACTCGCGCTCGAAGCGCGCGCGGACGGCGAGCATCTTCGCCCGCAACTCGTCCTCGGTGATCACCCCGCGCTCGAGCAGGGTGTGGGCGGTGACGATCGCCGATCTGGCGCGGACCGGGAACCCGACGTAGACCGACTCCCCGAGTGCGTCCTCCGCGTTGCGGCGGTCGAGATTGTCCAGCGCGCCCCGCCAGGACAGGCATTCGCACGTGGCCTGCATGCTCGACTCCCACGGTGACGGCGGGCCGTCCAGCTCGGGCAGGGCCTCCTCGCGCCGAGTTCCCGGGGCGAGGGTGGACAGCAGCACCTGATATCCGGTGCCGCCCATCACGCGCCAACCTCGGTCGGCGACTCGGTGGCGGTCCAGTCCGCCTGCGGCAGCGCGACACCGATCATCGTGTCGCGGGTGACGATCGAAGCGAGCTGGTCTTCCGTCCAGCCCTCGGTGCCCTCGGGGCGCATCGGCATCACCATGAACCGTGACTTCTGATTCGAGTCGTGCACCCGGACCTCGACGTCGGCAGGGAAGTGCAGCCCGAACTCGCCGAGCACTTCCCGCGGCCAGCGCACCAGCCGACGCCGGTAGTTGGGGGTGCGATACCAGTCGGGAGACATGCCAAGGACCGGGCGCGGATAGCAGGAGCAGAGGGTGCACACGATGACGTTGTGCACGGTCGGGGTGTTCTCCAGGACGTAGAACCAGGTGTAGTCGCTCGGCGTTCCGGATCCGGTGGGGTCGCGCCAGTCGATGCCGATCTCCGCGCAGGTTTCGGTGCCGTCGGCGAGCAGGCGGGCCTTGAACTCCGGATCCGTCCATGCCTTTGCGACCAGACGCGACCCGGCCGCCGGGCCGATCGACTCCGCCCATTCGGAAAACCGGCGATGGTCCTCGTGGGAGAACAGGCCCTTCTCGATGGCGAGTTCGCGGATCGCGGTCTCAAGGACCTCGAACTCGCTGACCTCGGGAGACTCCTGAATCGGTGCGTGCTGGTCGTGGCTGTCGTTCACTGCGACTCCTCCTTGGCGTGCTCGAGCCACCGCTCGGAGCATTCGGTTTCGAGGGTGTCGCCGTCGCATCCGGTGTAGTTCGGCCAGAGCTCGCGTTGCCGGAAGCGGACCACGTAGAACGGCTCGGTGCGGCCGTCGTCGCGGCCCCACGCCTCGTCCTCGGGGATCACCCAGTCGGGACGGTGTTCGACGACGATTCCGGTGTGGCCTCGGGTGTAGGCCTGGGTCCGGGTGTGGAACATGGTCGTTGCGTCGCGGACGGTGACGCGATCGCCGATCTCGAATCTGGTCATGACGGTGCCTCCGCGCGCGCCCCGGTCAGCCTGGCCCGAACCTCGTCCAGCTTTGCCGAGAGTTCATCGGGTGTGACTAGGCCCTTGTTGATCAGCGTCTTTGCGGCGACGGTTGCCCAGCGTGCGTAGTACGGCAACCCGAAGTACAGGGTGGCACCGAGATCGTTCTCGGCCCGCCTGCGCTCCTCGGAGTTCCACACCCCGCGCCAGCCAAGGCATTCGCAGGTGACGTAGGTGTTCATCTCCCACTGCTCCTCGACCTTCTCCAGAAACGGCGTTGGCAGGTCGGGTTGCCCGCCGACGTCGTGCAGGACATGGCGAAGCGTGGCGAACAGGTCGTTGGAGATCGTGTAGGGGGAGTCGAGGGGAGTGCGGAGTGTGGGGGAGATGCGGGTGACCTCGCTCTGGAGGTCGTCGAACGTGCGGGGTGAACTCATGTCGAGTCCTTCGAAAAGATGTGTGCGACAACGCGAAAGGCTCAGTAGGTGATCCGCGCGGCGCGGGTCAGTGGCACGGCAGGCCAAGAAGGTGGCGGCCGTCGTGCATCAGTTCGTGCATGTACATGCCGGTGCGTGAGATCGCGCCCTGGTCGAATCCGACCAGGTACAGGGCGAGAAGTGCGAGGAGAACGATTCCGGCGGCGAGCAGGGCCGCGCCCATCGACTGCGTCGCGCTGCTTGGTGAGTGGACTACAGCCATGTTTCCTCCCGGGAACGGCATGATCGTCGCGATTCAACGGGGTTCGGTTGTCGAGGCTACACCGTCCGTGGGCGCGGGCAGGGGGAATCGGGTGGCGGGCGGAGTCGGGGTGGTGTCCACTTGACCGGTGGCCATGAATGTCGATGCTCGGCCCGCGCGCGCCCTGCTCGTGCTGACGGGGCTGATTCTCGTTGCTGCGGTGGCGAATCTGAACCTGGCGGTCGCGAACGTGGCGTTGCCGGACATCGGGCGGGCCTTCGACGCGAGTCAGACCGAGTTGAATCTGATCGCCGTCGGCTACTCGGTGGGACTCGCCGCGTCGGTGCTCTATCTCGGTGCGGTCGGCGACCGCTACGGCCGGAAGCTGATGCTGATTCTCGGGATGACGCTGTCGGTACCGGTGTCGCTGCTGGCCGGGTACGCGCCGAACCCGGAGGTGCTGTTCGCGGCGCGCGTGGCAGGCGGCGTCTGCGCGGGTCTGGCGTATCCGACGACGCTGGCGTTGATCACCGCGTTGTGGTCGGGGCAGGCGCGGACCCGGGCGATCGCCCTGTGGTCGTCGATCGGGGGTGGGCTCACCGCGCTCGGTCCGCTGGTCGCGGGTGCGCTGCTCGAGCGATTCGACTGGGGGTCGGTGTTCCTGGTGACGATCCCGCTCGCGCTGGTGGCGTTGGCGATGACGGTGCTGGTTGTGCCGAGTCACGTCAACGAGTCCACCGATCCGGTCGACCACCTCGGGGGCCTGGTGTCGGTGGTCCTGGTCGCGGCGCTGGTCCTCGGGATCAACTTCGCACCCGTCGACGGGATGGCGGTGACCGCGATCTCCGCGTTGGGGATCGCGCTCGCCGCGGGCATCGCGTTCGTGATCCGGCAGGCACGGGCTCGGAATCCCTTGTACGACTTACACATTGCTCGACGCCGGATCTTCTGGGTCGCTGCGGTCGCGGGAATTATCGTGTTCGGAGCGTTGATGGGGGCGATGTACATCAGCCAGCAGTACCTGCAGAACGTGCTCGGTTACTCGACCCTCGCGGCGGGCTCGGCGGCCCTGCCCGCCGCGCTGGTGATGGTTCTGGTGGCCCCCCGATCGGCGCGGCTCGTCGAGTCGCACGGGTCGCGTTTCACCCTGCTTGCCGGGTATGTCGCGATCGTCGCTGGACTGCTGGTGGCCTGGCTGATGTGGGACGAGACGGCGCACTATTGGCGGATCGCGCTCGGCTTCATGCTGCTCGGCGCGGGTGTCGGGCTGGCGGGCACCCCGGCCTCGCATTCGCTGACCGGGTCGGTTCCGGTGTTCCGGGCCGGAATGGCCTCGGGCACGGCCGATCTCCAGCGTGACCTTGGCGGAGCGATCGTGCAGTCCGTTCTCGGGTCCTTACTGACGGCCGGATACTCGGCATCGTTCGCGGCCACGATCGCGGCCACCCCACAGGCATCGGCGGTGAGCGAGCAGACGCAGGCCGCGCTGGAGAAGTCGTTCGCCGGCGCCGTGAACATCGCCGAGCGCTACCCGCAGTACTCGGAATCGATCCTTGCCGCCGCACGAGCGGCGTTCCTTGCCGGTGACGGTCGCGCGTACGCGGCGGCAATCGGAATCGTGCTGCTCGGTGCGGCGCTGGTGTTCCTGATGTACCCGAAGCGAGACTCGGAGCTGGCGCTCCTCGAGCGGTACCGCGCCGAGGATGCGACCGAGCCGATGGCGCGGTCCGGGCGGTGACCGGACCCGTCCGACGTCCGGCACGACAGGGCGGCGGGGAGGGGGGAGACTGGGACGCATGCCCACTCGTACCGCACGCACCGCATGGAACGGCACTCTCCAGGATGGGTCCGGTCAGACGGAACTGACCAGTTCGGGCCTGGCGACATTCGACGTCTCCTTCCCCACCCGGGCCGCCGACGCCGCGAACGGCGCGACCAGTCCGGAGGAATTGATCGCGGCCGCCCATTCGGCCTGCTACGCGATGCAGTTGTCAGCGCTGATCGGGGAGGCGGGCGGGGTGCCGCAAAGCCTCGAGGTGACCGCGGTGGTGGGCCTCGGCCCCGACGATCCCGGATTCAAGCTGACCGGAATCGCGATCACCGTGCGCGCCGAGGTCGACGGACTCGATGCCGACGGCTTCGCGTCGGTTGCGCAGGCGGCGAAGGAATCATGCCCGGTCAGCAAGGCACTGACCGGCGTCGACATCACATTGGACGCCGCCCTCGTTTGATTCCGTACAAAAGATTGACCCTCGTCACCCGGCGAATTCTCGGTTATCCTGGATTCCGCCGCACTGACAGGTGAATACACCGTGAAGCGCGGAATTCCGTTTGAAATATCGGAATCTCCCTGGAAGTACCTGGCACAGGGTGAATGGCATCCGAAGGTCCAATGGCCGATGCCGTGGGTAGCACTTGTGCCGACGAACTGAGGATCACTCCCCGTGACGAACTCCGCCAAGGCTCCCGCTCGCCGTCTCGCCGCCAAGATCGCCCTGGTCGGCGTCTTGGCCGCTCTCCCGGTCGGCGTCGTTGCCGCCCCGGCCGTTGCCACCAATCTCGGCGGCAGCTGCAACATCGACGGAAACGTGAAGGCAGTGAAGGACTGCCCCGCCGCGGAGTAGGCCGATGGTCAAGCCCGGTTCGGGGCGCGTGCAGGAACAAGATGTCGATGGTGGACGTTTCAACCATTCGTGACTCCCGAACCCGTTGACCAGTCCGCAGCCACCACCGTCGTGCTGGAGGTGTGGTCCGACATCGCCTGCCCGTGGTGCTACATCGGCAAGAAGCGCTTCGATACCGCGCTTGCGCTGTTCCCGCACCGCGACCGGGTGCAGGTGGTGTGGCGGTCGTACCTGCTGTCCCCGGACACCCCGGTCGGTCTGCGGCGCCCCGAGGTCGACGCCCTCGTCGAGATGAAGGGCATGCCCGCCGCCCAGGTGAAGCAGATGTTCGCGCACGTCGCGAGCACCGCGGCCGCGGACGGCCTGGTCATGGACTTCGACACCGTCATCGCCGCCAACACCGTCGACGCGCACCGGCTGATTCACTGGGCAGGGGAGCGTGGCGAGGACCTGATGTCCGCGCTGTTCCGCGCCCATTTCGAGCAGGGCCGGGTCGTCGACGACCGGGACGAACTGGTTGCGATCGCCGCCGAGGTCGGACTCGACGCGGGCGCCGCGCGGGCGGCACTGGACGCCGACGCCGAGGCGGATCGTGTCCGAGACGACGTTGAGCAGGCCCGCGCGCTCGGCGTCACCGGGGTCCCGTTCTTCGTCGCCAACCGTGCAATCGGCGTCTCGGGTGCGCAGCCCGTCGAGGTGTTCACCCAGTTGCTGGAGCGGGCGTACGCCGACGCCAACCCGATCGTCACCCTCGCAGGCGCGTCGGACGCCGACGGCTCCTGCACCGACGGCTCCTGCGCCGTCTGACCCCACCCGCGGGTTCCCTAATGTCACATTCGGGATCGTGAGGTGACCGAATGTGACATTAGGGAACGTTGGGTGCCGGGGGGTCGGGCTAGCTGGCGATGGCGGGCGCGCGCTGCGCACGCCCGGCGCGCTCGGTGAGAAACGCGAAACCGAGGCCGAGTGCCAGCCACAGCGTTGCCTGGATCGCCAGCGACGAGACCCGGAACTCCCACAGCAGGGTTGCCGGGAAGTCCTCCCCGACCTCGTTGACCCCCGGCATCAGCACATAGCCGACCGCGACGATCGCGAGGAAGGCCAGGGACGGCGCCCCGACCTGCACGGACAGGTAACCGGTCGACGCGACGAGCCGGGCCACGTACGCGGCGACACCGACCGCAACCAGTCCGAGGACCACCGTCGCCAGCCACAGCCAGGTGCGCTGATTGATCGTGTCGGGGTCGCCGACCGCGGGCGGGTTCGCCGGGTACTTGAAGAACGGCACCGCCTCGATCGCCAGCCAACCGGCCCCGGCCAACGCCAGTGCGAGCGCCGGACCGGACATGGCGGTGACCCGCCGCGCGTAATGCGCGACGACGGCGAAGATCGCGCCGAGCGCGAGGCCGGCGAGCGTGGTCGCGAGAAACAGGCCGATGCGCTGGCCGTCGCGGCTGACCAGGGCATCCTCCCCGTGCGAGTGCCCCTCCTCGGCTGTCGCCCCGCCGTGCGCGCCCGCGTCGGTTGCGTGGTCCTCCGCCGGGGCGGCGGACTCCTCGATCGCGATGGCCGCATCGATGTGCGGTTCGCCGATCACGAAGGCGACGGCGCCGGCAAGCAGGCCCGCGACGAGGCCCGCGAGCAGGCCGCGGATGAGGAGTTTCGTGAAGTTCTCGGTCAGTGGCACGGCAGGCCCAGCAGGTGGCGACCGTCATGCATCAGTTCGTGCATGTACATGCCGGTGCGCGAGACCGCGCCCTGGTCGAACCCGACCAGGTACAGGGTCAGCATCGCGAGCAGGACGACACCCGCGATGATCAACGCGACACCGACCGATTCGGTCGACGTGCTGGGGGTGTGAACGACAGCCATAGGTTCCTCCTGGGATAAACGCGTCCCGCAAAGTCCATGCGATGGCGGCGGGGTCTGGCTGTCGAGGCAGTGCCTCGATCACAGTGGCGCGACCGCTCCGGAGTTGCACCGGAATTCCCGTCCGACATCGCTATTACTGGCGCACTGTCGCACCGAGGCGCCCGCCGTGTCAATTGGGACGAATCCCCCGCCCGCGGTACGGAACCGGCCGTGCCGCGGGCGAATCCGGTCAGGATGTCGCCGATCGTGGCTGCGACCACCGCGTGCCTGCCGCGCAAAATACCGGGCAGGCACGCGCAGGACCGTTGTGGTCAGCCCTGCTTTGCCGCGACGTCGAGCACGACCTCGAACTCGAGCAGCGAGGCGCCGGTCGCGACCGGCTTCTTCGCCTCACCCGCGTGCGCGGCGCGGGCGTCGCCGTCCCGCCACGCGGCGAAGGCGTCCTCCGATTCCCATTGCGTCACCACGAAGTAGCGGGTCTCCCCACCGGTCGGGCGCAGCAACTGGAAGCCGAGAAACCCGGGGGAGTTCTCAACGGTTCCGGCGCGCTGCGCGAAGCGCTTCTCGAGTTCGGGACCGGCGCCCTCGGGCACCTCGATTGCGTTGATCTTCACCACTGCCATGGCCGAGAGGGTACTCCCGATTCCTGCGAAGACCGCGACCTCACTCGGCGGTGGCGGCGCCGTCGCCGAGATGCTCGGTCAGCACGGCCATCTGGGTCCTGCCCGCATCGGCGTGCACCGCGCGTCCGGTGTCGGTCACGTCGACGAAGACGCCGCGACGGTCCGATTCGCACAGTGATCGCGCCACCAGGCCCGCCTTCTCGAGGCGGGCAACGCTGCGGGAGAGCGCGCTCGGGCTGAGGTACATGTCGGCGGCCAGTTCCTGCATGCGGGGATGCCTGCAGGTGACCGACACCAGCCGGTCCAGCGTCTCGAAGTCGCTCATGCTCAGCCCGTGTGCGCTCTGCATCCGCCGGTCGAGCTCGCACGCGATGCCGTTGTACCGGCTGAGCAGGGCGCGCCAACTCTCGCGCAGCTCCGCTTCTGAGGTCATGGCCGCATCATAGTGCGGCCCACAGATCAGTGCAAGGAAAATAAATGCAAAGAGAATTTATGCTTGTGCATTGATTGCACATGCATCTAGTCTGGCTGGCGTGACTTTCACCGAAACCGCCCCGAACCCAACGACATCGGATTCCTCAGTCCCGCAGCAGGGTTGGACCGGCCGGCTGTGGGGGATCCTCGCGGTGCTCTGCGTCGTGATGTTCCTGGACGGACTCGACGTCTCGATGGTCGGCGTCGCGCTCCCGTCCATCGGCACCGAACTCGGCCTCGACACGACCTCCCTGCAGTGGATCATCAACGGCTATGTGCTCGGCTTCGGCGGCCTGCTGCTGCTCGGTGGGCGCACCGCCGACCTGCTCGGCCGTCGCCGGGTCTTCCTCGCCGCACTGGCCGTCTTCGCGGTCGCCTCGTTGATCGGCGGCCTCGTCGACAACGGAACCCTGCTCATCGTCACGCGCTTCGTGAAGGGCCTCGCCGCGGCGTTCACCGCCCCGACCGCGATGTCCATCCTGACCACCACCTTCAGGGAGGGGCCTGCCCGCAACCGGGCGCTATCGATCTTCTCGGTGTTCGGTGCCAGCGGCTACTCGTCCGGCCTGATCCTCGGGGGGCTGCTCACCAGCGCGGGCTGGCGCTGGACATTCCTCATGCCGGTGCCGTTCGCGGCCGCGGCCCTCGCGTCGGCGTGGGTGCTGATCCCACGGGACCGACCCGCCGACAGCGGTGGTCACGACCTCGGTGGGGCGATCACCCTCGTCGCGGGCATGATGCTGGCCGTCTACACCGTCGTCTCCGCCCCGTCGCGGGGCTGGGCGGATCCGCTCACCCTTGGATCGTTCGCGCTCGCCGCCGTCCTGCTCGCGTCGTTCTTCCTGGTCGAGAACCGGGTGGCGCACCCGCTGGTGCGGCTGAGCATCCTTCGGGTCGGCACCATCGTGCGCGCCAATCTCAGCATCGTTGCGCTGTTCGGTTCCTACCTGAGCTTCCAGTTCATGATGACGATTTTCCTGCAGTCGGTCCTCGGCTGGTCGCCGTTGAAGATGGCGCTGGCGCTGCTCCCGACCGGATTGATCGTCGCCGTTGCCTCGCCGTTCGTCGGACGGCCGATCGACCGGTTCGGCACCTCGCCGATGATCCTGGCGGCGCTTGCCTCGCTCAGCCTCGGCTACCTGTGGTTCCTGTTCGTCGGCAACGATCAGCCGTCGTACGTGGTGGCCATCCTGCCCGCGGCGATCCTGCTCGGCGTCGGGTTCGCGCTCGGCTTCACCTCGATCATGGCGCAGGCCACCGCCGGGGTGGACGACGCGGAGCAGGGGCTGGCGTCGGGGCTGGTGCAGACCTCCGCCCAGGTCGGGGCCGCCCTCGTGCTGGCATTGACCACGGCGCTGGTCACGGCAGGCTCGCACACCGCCGAGGCGGCGGGCGCGGGCTTCGCGCAGTTCCGTCCAGGCCTCGTCCTGGTGACCGGGGTGGCGCTGGTCGGCCTCGCGATCACCGCCGCGCCGCTGATCCGGCGCCGTCGGTACACCGCGGTTCCCGCCCCCCGGCGGGACTGATCCGGGAGACTGCGCAACTGCGGCACGGTACCGGGCTAGCCTCGGTGCCGTGCTGCATGACGAGGGTGGGACGGGCCGACCGATTCTGTTGCTCCACGGGCTGATGGGCAGTGCCCGCACCTGGCGCCGACACGTGCCGTGGCTGCGCGAGCACGGGCACGTGTACACCTTCGACGCGGCGGGCCACGGCCGACCGGCACCCCCACGGTTGACCACCGAGGCGTTCGTCGACGACCTCACCGCCGCGCTCGCGCCGCTCGAGGAGCAGATCACCGTGATCGGCCACTCGATGGGCGGGCTGCACGGCTGGTGCTTCGCCGCCGCCAACCCCGACCGGGTGCGCGCCCTGGTTGTCGAGGACATGGCGCCGGACTTCCGTGGCCGTACCGCAGCGGACTGGGCGGCAATGATCGGTGCCTGGCCGACGCCGTTCCGCGACGAGCAGCACATGGTCGACTTCTTCGGACCCGTTGCCGCGCAGTACTTCATGGATTCGTTCGAGCGCCGGGAGGACGGATTTCACCTGCACGGTGAGGTGCCGGTGTGGCGCGACATCTCGGAGGAGTGGGGTACCCGCGACTTCTGGGCGCCGTGGTCGGCGGTGCGGGCGCCCGCACTGCTCCTGGAGGGGGAGTACACCATCACCCCGCCCGGTCAGATGCGCGCGATGGCCGAGACGGAACGGGGATCGACGACGCGATACGAACTGGTCGCGGGCGCCGGGCATCTGGTGCACGACGACCGGCCTGCCGAGTTTCGCGCTGCGGTGGAAGCGTTTCTGGACGGGTTGCCTGGTCACGTCCCCGCTCGGTGACCGTCACCCGCCGGGGTCGCCCGGGTGGCACCCGCGGCGAAGGCGCGCTCGAAGCCTGCCGCGCCAAGCGCGCTCGTCGCCGCGGCCGTGATCCGGTCGACGTCGCCACGCTCGCCCCCGGGCAGCGGTGCACCGACCGAGTCGCGGGCGGCCGCCGCGGCGCCGAGCAGTCGGGCGGCCGCCGCAGGCCACCCCGCCAGCACCTCGGCCCCGGCAAGGCCCTCCATTGCCAGGGCCGCAGCCCGGGGGTCGCCGAGGCGCAGCGCAGCGGCGTGCCCCTCCTCGTGCAGTGCGCGTGCGTGGTCGGCGTCGCCGCGCAGCTCGGCGAGGAAGCCGAGTTCGGCAAGCATGAGCGTGGTGATCGGACCGAAGTCGCTGCGCCTGCCCCAGTCGAGCATCGACCGGAGTCGGGGTTCCGCCTCCTCGAGGCGTCCGGCTCGGCGGTCCGTCAGTCCGAGCCCGATCTCGGCGGACACCTCCCCGTTCCGGTACCCGTGTTCCCGTGCAAGGCGCCGTGACCGCTCGTGCAGTTCGCGGGACGCGGCGAGATCACCGGTCAGGAGCGAGATTCGGGCCAGGCCGCACAGTCGATCGGTCACCTCGCGCCACAGGCCGAGCTCCCGAGCCACCCGGAGACCGTCGGCGTGCAGGCCCCGCGCGCGGGCGTAGTCGCCGGTGACTTCCGCGACAGTGGCGAGCGGGTAGGCAGCCTGGGCCTGACCCCAACGGTCGCCGAGCTCCCGGAAGATCGACATGGCCCGCTCGCCGTCGCGGGCGGTCGCGGCCAGTGCGTCCGGTCCGGTGTGGCACTGGGCCCGCGTGCACAGGGCCGCGCCCGTCGCCCACGGGTCGTCCTCCGCGCTCAGCCGGGCCAGCGCCAGGTCCGCCCATGCACGCCCGCCCACCACGTCGACGGCCCCGTATCTCGCGTACGCGAGGAACCAGGTGGCGCGGCCCCGGCCGGGGAACTCGCCGCCTGCCGGTGGCAGTGTTGGCTCGGTGCCGCGGTCGCCGGACCCGTCTGGTGTGTCACCAAGAATTCGAATTCCGCTGTGCCAGTGGGCGGCTCGGATGGCGATCGGATTCTCCGGGTCACCGGCGTTCCGCAGCGCCTCGCCGAGCCAGCGGTCGGCCTCGGTGAACCTGCCACGCAGCACCCAATACCAGGTCAGCGCGTCGGCCAGCCGCAGCCCGAGATCCGGGTGGTCGGCGCAGCCGACGGTCACAGCGCCGCGCAGATTCGCGCCTTCCGCGTCCAGCCGGGCCAGCCAGGCCGGCTGCGACTCTCGATGCAGGTGTGGCCGGGCGGTCTCGGCCAGTTCCGTGAAATGCAGGCAGTGCCGCCCGAGCGTCGCGTCGCGTTCCCCGGATTCGGCCAGCCGGTCGGCGGCGTAGACGCGGATCGACTCCAGGAGTCGGTATCTCGGTCCGTCCGGTGTCTCGGCAACGGACACCAGCGAACGGTCGACCAGACCGGAGATCAGGTCGAGCACATCGGACGCGTCGATGCCCGCATCCGAGCACACCACCTCGGCGGATTCGAGCGTGCAGCCGTCCGCGAAGACGGCAAGCCGATGGAACAGGGTGCGCTCGGCGGCGGTGAGCAGGGAACTGCTCCAGTCGATCATCGCGCGCAGGGTCTGTTGCCGCGGGGGCGCATCCCGGTAGCCGGAGGTCAGCAGCCCGAAACGGTCCTCGAGCCGCTCGAGCAGGCGGGCCACGCCGAGCACCCGGACGCGAGGTGCGGCCAGTTCCAGCGCGAGGGGGATCCCGTCGAGTCGCGCGCAGATCGCGGCCACCGCCGCGGCATTGTCCGGTGTCAGCGCGAAGCCGGGTGCCGACGCGGCGGCGCGGGAGACGAACAGTTGCACCGCGGCCGACTCCGCAATCGGCTCGTCGCCACGGGGGAGTCCCAACGGTTCCACGGCGAACAGTCTTTCGCCGCCGATCGCCAGCGGGGCCTGGCTGGTGGCGAGGATCCGCAGGCCGGGGGCGGCGGCGAGCAGGTGGCCCGCGACGAGGCCGACGGCGGCAACCAGGTGTTCGCAGTTGTCGATCACCAGCAGCGCCCGCCGGGTGCGGAGGACCTCGGTCAGGCGCTGGAGGTCGGTGCCGGTGTCGGGCGCGGGGAGGTCCGGAGTGGGGAGGTGCTCGCGGATGCCGAGCGCCGCCAGTGCCGCATCGGCGATGATCGAGGTGCCCGACTCCGGTGCGGGTGTCAGTGCTGCCAGCTCCACTAGCCAGATGCCGTCCGGGCTCGAATCCCTCAGCTGCCGAGCGACTTCCACGGCGAGGCGGGTCTTGCCGACGCCGCCGGGGCCGGTGAGGGTGACCAATCGCGAGTCGTCGAGCGCGGCGCGAATGCCTGCCACCGCCGGAGCCCGCCCGACGAGGGCGGCGACCGGTACCGGCAGGTTGCCCCGCGGCGGGGGACCGCTCGCGTGGGCCCGCAGCACGCTGGGGTCGCCGCGCAGGATCGCGGTGTGCAGGGCAATGAGTTCCGGGTCGGGATCCAGGCCGAGGTCCTCCGCGAGGAGCGCACGCAGCCGCGCGAAACTCGCGAGCGCCTCCGGCTGCCGACCGGCCCGAGACAACGCCCGCATGTGGGCCCCGCGCAACCGGTTTCGGAGGGGGTTGCGGTCCACCAGGTCCGCCAGTTCGGCGACGAGCGTCGCGTGCTCGCCGAGTTCGAGGCGGGCCTCGGCCCGATCCTCAAGCGCGGTGAGCCGGGCCTCGTCGAGTCGGGCGGCGACGCCCCGGGCGAACGGACGGTCGGCGTGGTCGGCGAACGCCGGACCGCGCCAGAGTCCGAGGGCCTGATCGAGCAGGGCGACGCGCTCCCGAGGATCCGGCGCGCTCCGTGCCAGCGTCGTCAACCGGTCGAACTGGGCCGCGTCCACCGCATCGCCGTCGACCCTGAGCAGGTAGCCCGACGCCTCGAGCGCGACCGACTCCCGTCCCCCCGGCTCGGCCTCCCCGAACGCTCGGCGCAGCAGCGAAACCTTGGCCTGCAGGGTGTTCGGTGCGCTCGCCGGCGGCTCGTCACCCCACAGTGCCTCGATCAGTCGATCCGTGGACACCGGCCTGCCCGGCCGCACCAGCAGCGCGGCGAGCAGCGTGCGGACCTTGGGTTCGGTGATCGCGATCGGCTCGCCGCGCGCGGCCTCGACGCGTAGTGGGCCGAGGACTCCGAACCGCATGCCGCAACGGTAGTGCAGATCACCGACATCGCAGGGGGCGTCAGCGGACCGCAAGCGATACGCAAGGGGGTCCGTGCAGGCTCGGATCCGTCAGCAGCACACCGCCGCAGGAGAAAAGGGAAGGGCACACAATGAGCAGCAGCGCGAACGTCCCGGTCACCGTGATCGGACTCGGGCCGATGGGGCAGGCCATGGCCGGCGCGTACCTCGACAGGGGGCACCCGGTGACCGTGTGGAACCGGACGGCGAGCCGCGCGGACAACCTGGTCGCGAGGGGCGCGAGTCGAGCCCCGACACCCACCGAGGCCGTGCGGGCGAGTGAACTGGTGATCCTGAGCCTGACCGACTACGGCGCGATGTACGACATCCTCGACACGGTCGGGGACGCACTGGCCGGGCGGGTGGTGGTCAACCTCAGCTCCGACACCCCCGAGGCGACCCGGGTCGCGAGCGGGTGGCTCGCCGATCGGGGCGCCGACCTCCTGGTCGGCGGGGTGATGGTGCCCGCCCCGATGGTCGGGGGAGACGGCGCCTACGTCTTCTACAGCGGCTCCGCGGCAACCATGGACGCGCACCGGCAGACCCTCGCCGCAATCGGCCGACCCGATTATCGCGGTGCGGACCCGGCGCTCGCGCAGCTCTGGTACCAGGCGCAGCTGGAGGTGTTCCTGACCGCGCTGTCGAGCTTCGCGCACGCCGCCGCGCTCGTCGGCTCGGCCGGGGTGACCGCCACCGAACTCGTGCCCTATTCCGCGGAGACGTTCGCGTTGGCCGCGTCGATGCTGTCGGAGTCCGCGACCCGGTTCGACGTCGGCGACCATCGCGACGACGGTGCCAACGTCGCCATGATGGCGGCGACCGCCGACCACATCGTCGGCGCCAGCCGCGCCGCTGGCATCGATCTCGCGCTGCCGCTCGCGGTGCAGGAGCACTACGAGCGGGCCGTTGCGGCGGGGCACGGCCGGGACAGCTGGACCAGCCTGTTCGAGGTGATCCGCAAGCCGGGCGACCGCTGACCGAGGCGCACCGCCGCCCGGCCCCCGGGCTCGTCAGTGCTCGGGGCCGCCCTCGCCTGCCAGTGCGAACAACCCGTCCTCGGTCTGTTCGATCAGCCCGTCCACCAACAGCGACCCCAGCGCGCGGTCCCGCTGGGTCGGGTCGGCGTGCCACACCAGATCCAGGCGGGCGCGTTCGACGGGGACGTGACTCTCGCGCAGCACGCCGAGCAGCAGGCCGCGCACCTGCCGGTCGGTGCCCGCGAACCGCTGCACCTTCCGCGGCGGGCCGGTGTGCGCGGGGCGGCCCGCGGCCACCCAGGCGCAGTCCGTCAGCGGACACTGGTCGCAGTCCGGCGTGCGGGCGGTGCACACCGTCGCACCGAGCTCCATCAACGCGGCGGAGAACACCGCGGCGCGGGCGCGGGTGCGGGGTAGCAGCGCCTCGGTGTCGGCGAGGTCCCTGCGGGTGGACGGATTCCCCGGTTCGGCGGACCCGTGCACCGCGCGGGCGACGACCCGTCGAACATTGGTGTCCACCACCGGAACTCGTTGACCGTAGGCGAAGCAGGCGACGGCCCGGGCGGTGTAGTCGCCGATGCCGGGCAGGGTGAGTAGCACCTGCACGTCGGCCGGGACCGCGTCGTCGTGGTCGGCGGCGAGGACGCCCGCGCACTCGTGCAGCCGCAGCGCCCGGCGCGGATAACCGAGCCGACCCCAGGCGCGCAGCACCTCGCCCTGGCTGGACGCGGCCATCGCCGACGGCACCGGCCAGCGCTGCACCCACTGCTCCCAGATCGGGGCAACCCGGGCCACCGGCGTCTGCTGCAGCATGATCTCGCTCATCAGGATGTGCCAGGCGGTCACGTCGTCGCGCCGCCAGGGCAGGTCACGGGCCGCACGCTCGTACCAGCCGATCAGCGCGGAGGAATTCACCGGAACGTCACACCTGTCCTTCGTCGATTCACCAGGTCGCCGCCATGTCCGATTCGGGGCCGGGTGCACAATGGCGGGCATGCCGAATTCGAACCCCACTTCAGCCTGGAAGTCCCTCACCGAGGGTAACGAGCGTTTCGTCAACGACGCCCCGCTGCACCCGAACCAGGGGATCGCGGACCGCGCGAAGCTGGTGGACGGCCAGCACCCGACGGCGGTGATCTTCGGCTGCGGCGACTCGCGGGTCGCCGCCGAGCTGATCTTCGACCAGGGACTCGGTGACTCGTTCGTGGTCCGCACCGCAGGCCACGTCGTCGACACCACCACCCTCGGCTCCATCGAGTTCGCCGTCGAGCTGCTCAACGTTCCGCTGGTCGTTGTGCTCGGCCACGACAGCTGCGGTGCGGTCAAGGCCACCCTCGATGCCCTCGACAACGTGAACATCCCGGGCGGGTTCATTCGCGACATCGTCGAGCGCGTCACCCCGTCGATCCTCAAGGCCCGCCAGGACGGCGTGTCCGAGGTCGACGAGTTCGTTGGCAGGCACGTGATGGAGACCGCGGAACTGCTGATGCAGCGGTCCCGGATCATTGCCGATGCGGTCGACGCGGGCCGGTGCGCGATCGTCGGGGTCACCTACAAGCTCGCCGACGGCGGTATCCGCCTCCGCGGCGTGATCGGCGATGTTGGCGAGACGGTCGAACAGGTCTGACGGCCACCCGGAGGGCGACACGCCGGACCTGGTGGGTGATGCGGCTACCCCGGACCAATACCGTGTTAGCCGTGATGGAACCGTCCGGGCCGCTGCCCTCCGAGATCTACTGGCGACGTCGCTGGCTTGCCATCGGTGCAGCGGTCGTCGCGCTGGTCCTGCTGATCTGGATCGTCACCGCCCTCCGCGGCGGTGGCGACGACGATCCGACCGCCGAGGCGGCGGCCGCGAGCTCGTCCCTGACGTCGACGACCGCCGCCTCGGACACCACGTCCGCCACCGAGTCCGGTGCCGCGGACGGCGGCGAGTCGACGACCGAATCGGGCGACGACGCCCCGTCGGGCACCGCTGCCGCTGCACCGGCGGGTCAGTGTGCCGACAGCTCCCTCGCCATCAAGGTCAGCGCGGACAAGGCGACCTACCAGGCCGGGGAGGAACCCGAGTTCGGGATCGTCGTCACCAACATCGGCAACGCGTCGTGCGACCGGGATCTCGGCGCGGGCATGCAGCAGGTCCTCGTGTACAGCCTGGACGGCCAGCAGCGACTGTGGTCGAACAACGACTGCTACCCGAACTCGACCCCCGACGTGCGGACCCTCAAGCCGGGCGAGCAGGCCGCGTTCACGGTCAAGTGGTCCGGCTCGACGTCCGAGCCGGGGTGCGCGGCGCCCCGGACCCCGGTCGGCGCCGGCGCCTACTCCGTCGTCGGCCAGCTGGGGAACCTGCGTAGCTCCCCGGAGCCGTTCAACCTGAGCTGAGCTCCCGCCCGTCGGCCCCGCCCGTCCGCCGAGTGAACGGAACCGTTCAGTCGATCTAATCGAGTGAACGGAAGCGTTCAGTCGAACGGTCCCGCGATCGAGGTTTCGGCGAGCCGGGACAGGCCCTCCCTGATATGGCGGGCCCACAGGCCGCCGATCCCGTCGACCGACTGCAGGTCGGCGGCCGTCGCGGCCAGCAGGCCCTGCAGCGTCCCGAACGACGCGACCAGCCGGTGCACCTGGTGGAACTGCAGCCGCGGCACCCGCGCCAGCACCCGGTAGCCGCGCGGGCTCATCGGTGCGTCGAGGGCCTCGATCGTCGCCGGGTATCCGAATGCCCGTGCCAGGGTGGTCAGGTCCAGCAGGTCCGCGTCGGTGAGCTCGTCCAGCGCGGCGAGGGCACGCTCGACCGCCTCGGTGGATGGTTGGCCGGTGCCCGCCAGGTAGTCGCGCGCCACCAGCTGCCTGGCCACATCGTTGTCCCCGACGAGTTCCTCGAGTTGCAGCGCGAGTTGCCTGCCGTCGGTGCCGAGTTCGAGCACGTCGCGTTCGATTTCCACCGACACCCGACGCACCATCTCCAGCCGCTGTGACACGGTCAGCGCGTCGCGGAGGGTGACGAAGTCCTCGATCTCGACGACCGAGAGGGCGTTGGTGACCTCGGTGAGGCGCGACTTGTACCGCTCCAGGGTGGCGACCGCCTGGTTCGCGCGGGACAGGATCGTCGGCGACCCCTCCAGCACGTGCCGTACGCCGCCGACGTACACCGAGACGATGCTCATCGACTGGCTCACCGACACCACCGGGTACCCGGTCTGGATCGCGGTCCGCTCCGCCGCCCGGTGCCGGGTGCCGGACTCGACGGTGGGGATCTTGTAGTCCGGGACGAGCTGCACGTTCGCGCGGACGATCCGGGTGCCATCGGTGGACAGCACGACGGCACCGTCCATCTTCGACAGTTCCCGCAGTCGGGTCGGGGCGAACTCCACGTCGAGTTCGAACCCGCCGTCGCAGAGTTCCTCGATCTGCGGGTCGTAGCCGAGCACGATCAGCGCACCGGTGCGTCCGCGCAGAATGCGTTCGAGCCCGTCCCGCAGTTCCGTCCCCGGCGCCAGCCTCGCGATCGTCTCGCGAAGCGTGGCCGCGGTGACCTCCATCGCCGTCCCCCCCTTGCCTCGCCGTCGCCGAGTGGCGCGTGCCGGTGCGCGGGAGGCCGTCGTCCCGCGCAACTGTGTCGCGACTAGATTACCGAGACATGAGCGGTACCTGGACGTTGCCTGATGATCTCGAGATTCCCACCCGACCGGATTTCTTCCCGGAGCCCGGCGGAGCACTGCCCCAGCACTGGGCGAAGTGCTTCGGGTGCGGTGACGACCAGCCCACCGGACTCGTCATGCACTTCACCGCGACCGAGGGCATCGAGGTGGTCGGCAGGCTGACCGTCGCGTCCCGCTACCAGGGCGGCCCCGGCGTGATCCACGGCGGGATCCTCACGACCGCGTTCGATGAGACGCAGGGCATGGCGTGCATGGTGCTCGGCGTGCCGGTGGTGACCGGGCACCTGCAGATCGACTTCGCCCGGCCGATCCCGCTCGGGTCGGTGCTCGAGTTCCGAGCCCGGATCGACGGTCTCGTCCGGCGGAAGGCGTACACCAGTTCCGAGGTCCGGATCGTGGAGGGGCCCGCGGCGAGCGACGAGGTGGCCGCGACGTCGCGGGGCCTGTTCCTCACCATCAAGCCCGAGCACTTCACGCCGATGGCCGAATTCGTCGACGGGGAGCCCACCGCACCGAGCTTCGGCAATTCGACGCTGTAGGACCTGCCTCCTAGACCACCTCCATCCGGCGCGGCACCGCGCGCAGCGCCTCCCTGATGGTCGCGACCTCGTCGACCCGCATGCCCTTCGGATGCGGGCCGGAGTCGCGCGGCACCACGGCATGAGTGAAGCCGAGGCGTTTGGCCTCGGCGAGCCTGCGTCCGACGGCGGTGACCCGGCGGACCTCGCCTGCCAGCCCGACCTCGCCGAGCACCACGAGCCCGGACGGCAGCGGCTTGTCACGGTCGGCGGACACGATGGCCAGCGCCAACGCCAGGTCGGCGGACGGTTCGGTCAACCGCATCCCGCCGACGGTGGCGGCGTACACCTCCTTGTCGTGGGTGCGGATGCTCGCGTGCTTGGCGAGGACCGCGAGGACCATCGCGACCCGGGCGGCGTCCATGCCGCTCACCGCGCGGCGCGGTGACGGGTTCTGCGTCGGCACGACCAGCCCCTGCACCTCCCCGAGGAGGGCGCGTTTGCCGTCCATCGCGACGGTCACCGCGGTCCCGGGGGCGGTGTCGTCGCGGTGGTGGAGGAACAGGCCGGACGGGTCGGTGACGCATTCGATGCCGTCCTCGTGCAGTTCGAAGCAGCCGACCTCGTCGGCCGACCCGAACCGGTTCTTGACCCCGCGGAGCATCCGCAGCGTCGAATGCTTGTCGCCCTCGAAGTGCAGCACCACGTCCACCAGGTGTTCGAGGGCGCGGGGGCCCGCGACGGCGCCGTCCTTGGTGACGTGCCCGATGAGCAGCACCGGGATGCCGCTGGTCTTGGCGAGGGTGGTCAGGGCCGCGGTGATCGCGCGGACCTGCGTCACCCCGCCGGTGACGCCGTCGACGTCGGCGGCGAGCATCGTCTGCACCGAGTCGACGATCAGCAGGGTCGGCTTCACCTGCTCGACGTGCCCGAACACGGTCGCGAGATCCGATTCCGCCGCCAGGTACACCCGGTCGTGGACCGCGCCGGTGCGGTCGGCGCGCAGACGCACCTGGCCTGCCGATTCCTCGCCCGTCACGTAGAGGGACCGGTCGTCGGGGCCTCGGCGCGCCCAACGGTGCACCACCTCCAGCAGCAGCGTCGACTTGCCGACACCGGGCTCGCCGGCGAGCAGCACCACCGACCCCGGCACGATCCCGCCGCCCAGCACCCGGTCGAGTTCGGGCACGCCGGTCGGTTTGGCCCGGCTGACGGTGGCACTGACCTGAGTCAGGGGGGTCGCGGGCGAGGTGGGCGTCAGCCCGGTGCCCGCACGGGCGGCGCTGGCGCCGGGCCGGTTGGCGACGGCGGTGAGGACGGGCGCGGCCTCCTCGACGGACCCCCACTCACCGCATTCCGGGCAGCGGCCGACCCACTTCGCGACGGCGTACTGGCAGGCGGTGCAGCGGTAGCTGGTCTTCGGTTTGGCCACGCCGGTGAGCCTAGGACCCGGCACCGACATTTAGCCTGACGGCGGGGCTCGCGGGCGGGTTCGGTCAGGAGACCGTCGCGGACCGGTGCTTCGCGGCGAGGGCCCGGTACCCCTCCGCGTTGTGCCCGACGTGCGCGACCTCCTCGTCGGTGAGTTGGCGCCGCACCTTCGCGGGCACCCCGGCGACCAGCGACCGGTCCGGGATCTCGGTGCCCTCGAGGACCACCGCGCCCGCCGCGACGAGGCAGTGCGCGCCGAGGCGGGCACCGTTGAGGACGACGGCGCCCATCCCGATCAGCGTGGCGTCGCCGATGGTGCAGCCGTGCAGGACCGCGTTGTGCCCGACGCTGACGTTCGCGCCGACCGTGAGCGGCAGCCCGGGATCGGCGTGCAGCGTGACGTTGTCCTGGATGTTGCTTCCGGTGCCGACCGTGATCGATTCGGCGTCGCCGCGCGCGACCGCGCCGTACCAGATGCTGGCCTGCTCGCCGAGGGTCACGTCACCGATGACGGTGGCGGTCGGTGCCAGCCATGCCGAGTCGGCGACGGTTGGCGTCGCGTCGTCGAAGGACACCACGTGCGGACCGGTCATGCGCTTCTCCTGATCGTCGGTCGAGCAGACTGTGCTGCACTCTATTTCGCGCTGCCCCCGGAACGACCGTGGGACCCAAACCGGGGCAAGGCGGGGGGCACAGGGGGGGGTTGGGCCAGTGGCCCCCGACAAACTTCGCCAACGTGCCGGTGTCCCCGTTTCCCGAGAAGTCGGACCCGCGGTGGTCT
>NZ_JBSGXD010000002.1:64260-106969 GCF_053609225.1 Rhodococcus sp. NPDC054953
TTTTCTCGGTCTTTGCGAGCCGGCTCTTCCTCCCCTCCCCTCCCCCCCCCCCCCCAACCCCCCCTCCCCCCCCCCCTGGGCCTCGTTTGCTCCCCACGGCGGCGGTTCGGATCAGTGGCCGCCGACGAGTTCGGCCAGCGTGCCGGTGCCCGCGTTGCCGGAGACGTCGGACTCGTGGCGGTCGAGGACCGGGCCCGCGTCGACGGGGGCGTCAACGGTGATCTCCCCGGAGCGCTCGAACGTGAACGTGACCGGAACGGTCAGGCCGGGCCGGACGGTCTCGGCGACGTCGTTCAGGGTGACCAGGATGATGTCGGACTCGATCTGCTCGCCGTCGTCGGTCACCGTTGCGTCGGGGGTGCCCGCGCTCAGCGCGGTCTGCGGCTTGATCACCCGGCCGCCGACCTCGCCCGCGATGGTGACGGAGGCCGCCTTGTCGGTGGTGATCTTGGTGAGCCGCTCCGGCTGGAACTCGCTCTCGTTCACCGCGGTGAAGGCGAGGGCAACGGTGCCGCCCGCTTCCAGGCTGTGCTCGGACGCCGAGTCGGGGTACACGATGTGCACATTGCGCAGCGAGATGTCGCCCTGGTTGGCGTAGTTGCCGTTGACCGCGGCGACCTGCGTCGCGGTCTGGGAGATCTGGCCCGCGCTGCAGGCGGACAGCGAGATGGCCGCGGCTGCGGCCAGGGCAACGGCGGTGGCGACTCGGCGAGTCGACGCGTTCAGTGCTGTCACGGGGTGTCCTCCACGGCGTCGGGTCGTGTAACTCAACTAGGCAGA
The DNA here is from genome assembly GCF_053609225.1 of Rhodococcus sp. NPDC054953. Taxonomy (NCBI): domain Bacteria; kingdom Bacillati; phylum Actinomycetota; class Actinomycetes; order Mycobacteriales; family Nocardiaceae; genus Rhodococcus; species Rhodococcus sp. NPDC054953. The sequence continues at coordinate 65,041 of NZ_JBSGXD010000002.1, forward strand.
GTAGTAGTCACGCGGACATCGCGCGTCCCCGGGTCGATCTTCCCGGGTTGCGCACCGTTCGCGGGGTGCGCAAATCCCGGGGGGACGGGCCCCTCATCGGGTCCCGTCGATGCATGTTCGTGACCTCGTGTCAACCCCTCTGATCAGCCCACTGTGCGTCTGACCAGGGACGTTGGAACCGGTATCGGGAGAACCCGTGATAAACTGGGCAGATCGAAAGGGGCACGGGACAGATGATTTTTAAGGTCGGAGACACCGTCGTATACCCCCACCACGGAGCGGCGCTGATCGAGGCAATCGAAACTCGCACCATCAAGGGTGAAGCAAAGGAATATCTCGTACTGAAGGTCGCGCAGGGCGACCTCACCGTCCGGGTCCCCGCAGAGAACGCCGAGTACGTCGGCGTTCGTGACGTGGTGGGCCAGGAGGGTCTGGACAAGGTCTTCCAGGTGCTGCGCGCGCCGCACACCGAGGAGCCGACCAACTGGTCGCGGCGGTACAAGGCCAACCTGGAGAAGCTGGCCTCCGGCGATGTGAACAAGGTGGCGGAGGTCGTTCGTGACCTGTGGCGTCGCGAGCAGGACCGCGGCCTGTCCGCGGGGGAGAAGCGGATGCTCGCCAAGGCTCGCCAGATCCTCGTCGGTGAGCTTGCGCTCGCCGAGGGCACCGACGACGCCAAGGCCGAAACCATTCTCGATGAGGTCCTCGCGGCTGCGTCCTGACGCCCGACGCAGGACGATGCAGACACGAATGCACCACAGATGAACACCGTGACAGGCCCGGCCGACGCACCCAGCGGAGGCCGGGTCGTCGCATTGGTGCCCGCGGCGGGGCAGGGCACCCGGCTCGGGGCGGGGATACCGAAGGCGTTCGTGACGCTGCGCGGCCGGACGCTGCTGCAGTGTGCCGTCGGCGGACTCCTTGACTCCGGCGCCGTCGACCGCGTCGTGGTGATCGTGCCGCCCGACGATGTCGACCGGATCCGCGGTGAGCTGCCCGCTGGCGTCGACGTCGTCGGCGGCGGAGCGGAACGGACCGACTCGGTGCGGGCGGGCATCGCCGCGGCGGGGGACGCGGACCTGCTGCTCGTGCACGACGCCGCCCGCGCGCTCACCCCGCCCACCCTGATCGCCAGGGTGGTCGCCGAGTTGCGGGCGGGCCGCGACGCGGTGGTGCCCGCCCTCCCGGTCGCCGACACCATCAAGACGGTGGACCTGCTCGGCGTGGTCACCGGGACCCCGGATCGGTCGCAGCTGCGGGCCGTGCAGACCCCGCAGGGCTTCGCCGCGGAACTGCTCCGGCGGGCATACCTGGCCGCCGACACGATCGCCACCGACGACGCCGGACTGGTCGAACGAATCGGTGCGCGGGTCCGCACCATCGCCGGCGAACCCCTCGCCTTCAAGATCACCACACCGCTCGACCTCGCGCTGGCGCGGGCGTTGACGGACCCCGACACCAACGAATAGGAGTGCGCGGCAGTGCGAGTGGGCATCGGAACGGATGTGCATCCGATCGAGACGGGACGGCCATGCTGGATCGCGGGCATCCTGTTCGAGGGCGAGGACGGATGCGCGGGCCATTCCGACGGTGACGTCGCCGCGCACGCGCTGTGCGACGCGCTGCTGTCCGCGGCGGGCCTCGGCGACCTGGGTTCGGTGTTCGGCACCGGCCGCCCCGAGTGGGACGGTGCGAGCGGGGCGACCCTGCTCATCGAGGTCCGCAGGCTGCTCCGTGAACACGGCTTCGAGGTCGGCAACGCCGCGGTCCAGGTGATCGGCAACCGGCCGAAGGTCGGGCCCCGGCGGGCCGAGGCGCAGGACACCCTCTCGGCGGTTCTCGGGGCGCCCGTCTCGGTGTCCGCGACGACCACCGACGGCCTTGGGCTGACCGGACGCGGTGAGGGCATCGCCGCGGTCGCGACCGCGCTGGTCATCACCGCAGCGGCGGACCGGTAGGATCGCACGTCGTGACCCTGCGACTGTTCGACACCGAAACGCGGGCCCTGCGTGAGTTCGTCCCGCTGGTCCCCGGCTACGCGTCGATCTACCTGTGTGGGGCCACCGTGCAGGGCGAGCCGCACATCGGTCACGTGCGCAGCGGGGTGGCGTTCGACGTGCTCCGCCGCTGGCTGACCGCGCACGGCAACGACGTCGCGTTCGTCCGCAATGTCACGGACATCGACGACAAGATCCTGAACAAGGCCGCCGACGCGGGCCGGCCGTGGTGGGAGTGGGCCGCGACCTACGAGCGGTCGTTTACCTGGGCGTACGACCAGCTCGGGGTGCTGCCGCCGTCGGTCGAGCCGCGGGCCACCGGACACATCACCCAGATGGTCGAGCTGATGCAGCGTCTCATCGACGCCGGGCACGCCTACCCGTCCGCGGGCGACGTGTACTTCGACGTGCTCAGCTGGAAGGCATACGGGGCGCTGTCCGGGCACAAGCTCGACGACGTGCACCAGGGTGAAAGCGCAGCCGAGGGCAAGCGCGACCCGCGGGACTTCACGCTGTGGAAGGCGCAGAAGCCGGGCGAGCCGTCCTGGCCGACGCCGTGGGGACGCGGGCGACCCGGCTGGCATCTCGAGTGTTCCGCGATGGCGGGTGCCTACCTGGGAGCCGAGTTCGACATCCACTGCGGTGGACTGGACCTGGTGTTCCCGCACCACGAGAACGAGCTCGCCCAATCGCGCGCCGCCGGCGACGGGTTCGCCAGGTACTGGCTGCACAACGGTTGGGTCACCATGGGCGGCGAGAAGATGTCCAAGTCCCTCGGCAACGTGCTGTCCGTCCCCAACGTTCTGAAAAGGGTGCGGCCCCAGGAGCTTCGGTTCTATCTCGGCGGCGCGCACTACCGGTCGATGCTGGAGTACTCCGATCACGCGCTCGATGTCGCCGCCGAGACCTACCGCGGTATCGAGGCGTTCGTGCTCAAGACCGCCGAGCGTGCGGGCGACGTACCGGTCGGCACCTGGACCGAGGCGTTCGCTGCCGCGCTCGACGACGACCTCGGGGTGCCGAAGGCGCTCGCCGAGATCCACGGCCGCCAGCGGGAGGGCAACCGGGCGCTGACCGCGGGCGACCTCGACACGGCAGTCGTGATCGCCGGGCAGGTTCGGGCGATGATGGGCATCCTTGGTGTCGATCCGCTCGACCCGCACTGGGCACGCGAATCCGGCGACGCCACCGCCGCCCTCGACGCACTGGACGTGCTGGTCCGCGCCACCCTCGACGCCCGCCAGCAGGCCAAGGCGGACAGGGACTGGGCGGCGGCCGACGCGATCCGGGACCGGCTCGCCGCCGCGGGCATCGCGGTCACCGATACGGCAAACGGGCCAGAGTGGTCCCTCGAGAAGAACCGCAACGAAGCAGGGTAGTGATGGCAGGCAATTCGAGCAGGCGCGGCGCGGTCCGCAAGAGCGGCACCAAGAAGGGGCAGGTCACCGGCTCCGGCGGCAAGGGGCGGCGCAGCCTCGAGGGCCGGGGGGCCACCCCGCCTGCGGTCGAGCGGACCAAGCACCCCGCCGCGAAGCGGGCCCGGGCGGCCGAGAAGGCCGCGGCCTCCGGACGTCCCGGCGGCAGCGCGCCCCGCGGTCGTGGCGGATCGCCGCGCAAGGGCGACGCAGGCCCGGAGAACGTCCTCGGCCGCAACCCCGTCCTGGAATGCCTGCGGGCCGGTGTGCCCGCGACCGCGCTGTACGTCGCGGTCGGCACCGAGAGCGACGACCGGTTGTCCGAAAGCGTCCAGATCGCCGCGGACAAGGGCATCTCCATCCTCGAGGTGCCGCGCACCGATCTGGACCGGATGAGTGCCAACGGCCTGCACCAGGGTGTCGCGCTGCAGGTGCCGCCGTTCCGGTACGCGCACCCGGACGATCTTCTCGCCAATGCCCGCGCCCAACAGGAGCCCGCGCTGCTGGTGGCGCTCGACAACATCACCGACCCCCGCAACCTCGGCGCCGTGGTCCGTTCGGTGGCTGCGTTCGGCGGTCACGGCGTGGTGATCCCCCAGCGGCGCAGCGCATCGGTCACGGCCGTTGCCTGGCGCACCAGCGCGGGCGCCGCGGCCCGGCTCCCGATCGCGCAGGCCACCAACCTCACCCGCACCCTCAAGGACTGGGCCGCGAAGGGCGTGCAGGTCGTCGGCCTCGACGCGGGCGGCGACACCACCCTCGACGAGTACGACGGCACCGGCCCGGTCGTGGTCGTCGTCGGCTCCGAGGGCAAGGGCCTCTCTCGTCTGGTCCGCGAAACCTGCGACAGCATCCTGTCCATCCCGATGGCGGGCCCCGTCGAGTCGCTCAACGCGTCCGTCGCCGCGGGCGTCGTCCTCGCCGACATCGCGCGTCAGAGGCGCTGACGCGCCCGTGCGCGATTTTTACCCCAACTGGGGTAAAAATCGCTCACAGTCGCTGATCTGCGGAGAAGCGGACCACGTCCCCGGGCACCAGTTGTGCGGCCGCGCCCAGATCCGCGTCGGCCACGACCGCGATCACCGGGTATCCGCCGGTCACCGGGTGGTCGGCGAGAAAGAGGACGGGTAGCCCGCTGCCGGGAACCTGCAGTGCCCCCGGAACCATGCCCTCACTGGGCAGTTCGGCGGTCACCGCTCGGACGAGGGGCGTGGGTCCGGCGAGCCGGGCGCCAACACGGTTGGTCTCGGTGGTCACCGTCCACGCCTGCTCGGTCAGGACGCGCAGCGCGCCGGGCTCGAACATGTCCGCGCGAGGACCGATCCGCACCCGAAGCACGGCCGGTCGTGGCGGGGTGGGTGGCGGCGGGACGAGATCCGATGCGGGCCACTCCCGGGGGGACGGTCCGATCGGCAGCCGATCGCCGGCCCGAACGGGATCGGGACCGAGGCCGGCGAGGGTATCGGTTGCCCGGCTGCCGAGGGTGACGGGCGCGTCCACGCCGCCGCGCACTGCCAGGTAGCTGCGCAGGCCGCCGGTCAGCCGGCCGAGGGCGAGTACGTCGCCGGGGGCCAGGTGCACGACGGTGTAGTCGGGGTGCGGAACCCCGTTGACGGACAGCGGAACCCGAGCCCCGGTGACCGCGACGGTGGCCGGCGCGGCGGCGCGCACTCGCAGTCCGCCGAGCAGCACCTCAAGGGTCGCCGCGTGGGGTGCGTTGCCCACCAGTCGGTTTGCGGTGTCGTGGGAGGTGAGGTCGGCGGCGCCCGACCGCCCGACCCCGAGGTGTGCGTAGCCGGGTCGACCCCGGTCCTGCACGGTGACCGATGCGCCGACCCGCTCAACGAGAAGCCATCCCACGAAACTGATTGTCGCGCATCCCTGGCGGCGGCGCCGGAGCGCCGTAGCATCACCGCATGGTGACCGCGCTGCTCTACGGTCTGGGGACCGCGCTGCCGATGCTCGTCGGCGCCTTCGTCGGGTTGCGGTACGACCTGCCCCGTCCGCTGCTGGCCGCATTGATGGCGTTCGGGTCGGGCGCGATGGTGGCCGCCGTGTCGACGGAACTGTTCCAGCCCGCGTTCGAGGCCGAGGGCATTGTGGTGGCCGGTGTCGCGCTGATGCTCGGTGCGCTGGTCTACGTCGTCGCCGACCGCCTGATCGAGAACAAGCTCGGCGCCGCCGCACTCGGGTGGGCACTGATGCTGGGTGCACTGCTCGACGGGATCCCGGAGAACACGGCTCTCGGCGTCTCCCTCGGTGTCGAGGGCGGGCTGGTCCTGCTGGTCGCGATCGCGGTCGGCAACGTGCCCGAGGCGGTTGCGGGTGCGGCGTCGATGCGGGCGCAGCCGAACTTCGACCGTCGCAGGGCCGCGCTGCTGTGGACGGTCACCGCCGTCGTGCTGATCCTCGTCGTGGTCGCGGCATATGCCGCGGCCGACAGCATCTCCCCGCAGCGGATCGCGGTGATCCAGGCGTTCGCTGGCGGTGCCACGATCGCGGTGCTCGCCGACTCGTTGATGCCGGAGGCGTACCGGGAGGGCGGCTGGTGGGTCGGGCTGTCGACGGCGCTCGGCTTCCTGGTCGCGTTCGCCCTGGGTGGCTGAATCTCGGCCCAGCCAACCGCTGAATGGGGGTTCATGCGTCACCTGCTCGCCCAGATCGACGCATGAACCCCCGTTCAATGCTTCGGGGGGGTTAGACGGGGTGGAAGCGGACGGTGGCGCCGGGTCGCAGCAGGGCAGGCGGATCGCGGTCCGCATCCCACAACCGGGCATCGGTGGTGCCGATGAGCTGCCAGCCGCCAGGCGACGATCGCGGATAGACGCCGGAGAACTCGCCAGCCAACCCGACCGCGCCAGCGGGAACAGCGGTGCGGGGCGTCCCTCGGCGCGGGACGTGCAGCGACGCAGGCCCCCCGACGAGGTAACCGAATCCGGGGGCGAAGCCGGCGAACGCGACCGTCCACGTCGCGGCGGTGTGCGCGGCAACCACCCCATCGACCCCGAGCCCGGTCAGCGCCGCCACCTCGTCGAGGTCCGGCCCGTCGTACCGGACGCCGACCCGGACGGTATCCCGGCGCCCGGTGTCCGCGTCCGGCAGCGGCGGGGTGTCGCGCAGCCAGCCGAGCACCGTCGCCCGGTCGACGACCGTCCGGTCGAAACGCACCAGGATGGTGCGGGCCGCGGGGACCACCTCGTCGACTCCGACCGGGCGGGTCCCGTCGAGCGCCCGGAACGCCGCGAGAACCGCGTCGAGGGAGTCGAACTCGGCGAGCATCGCGCTGTCCCCGACGTCGAGGATGCGCATCACACGAACGGCGCCACGTCGACGCCAGCGCCGTCGAGCCGTTCCCGGATCCTGACCGCCATCGCGACGGCGCCCGGCGAGTCGCCGTGCACGCACACCGACTCCGGCCGGGCCTCGAGGACGGTGCCGTCGACGGCCTCGACCCGACCGTCCTCGACCATCCGAAGCACCCGCGCGGCGACCGCGTCCGGGTCGGTCAGCACGGCCCCCGGCTGCGAGCGCGGGACCAGTTCGCCGGTCGGCAGGTAGCCGCGGTCCGCGAACGCCTCGGTGACGGTGCGCAGTCCGGCCGCCTTCGCCTCGGCGAGGAACACCGACCCGGGAAGCCCGAGGACCGGAAGGGTCGGGTCGTATGCGACGACCGCCGCCACCACCGCCCGCGCCTGTTCGCGGTGTCGGACCACCGTGTTGTACAGCGCACCATGCGGTTTGACGTACCCGACCGCGGACCCGGACACCTGCGCGAGGCCGTCGAGCGCGCCGATCTGGTAGATCACGTCGGCGGTGAGATCGGCGGGGGAGACGTCGATGAACCGGCGGCCGAAGCCGGCCAGGTCGCGGTAGCCGACCTGGGCGCCGATCCGGACCCGGCGCGCGGCGGCGGACCGGCACGTCGACAGCAGGGTGGCCGGGTCGCCCGCATGGAAACCGCAGGCCACGTTCGCGCTGGTCACCAGCGCCAGCATCGCGTCGTCGTCGCCGAGGCGCCAGGTGCCGAAGCTTTCGCCGAGGTCGCTGTTGAGATCGATCATCGCCACGGGGCTGATCCTAGGCCGCGACCGCGAGCCGCCCGACACATCAGGCCGCGACGAGCCGCCCGACACATCAGGCCGCGACGAGCCGCCCCATGTTCGCGCGGCGCCGCGACCCGACGAACCGGCAGATCAGGTAGATCACGAACGAAATGGTGGTGACGAACGTCGACACCGGCACCCCGGGCGCGAGGGAGAGCAGGATCCCGCCGACCGCAGCGAGTTCGGCGAACAGGATCGCGAGCAGCGTCGTCCTCAGCGGGCTCGAGGTGATCCGGGCGGCCGCGGCGGCAGGCGTGATGAGCAGCGACAGCACCAGCAGTGCACCGACGATCTGGACGCCGAGGGCGGCGGCGACGCCGACGAGAACGGCGAACACCAGTGACAGCCCGCGGACCGGGACGCCCCGCGCCCGCGCGACGTCGGGGTCGGTGCTCGCGAACAGCAGCGGCCGGTACACGAGCACCAGCACGGCGAGCACGGCAACCGCGCACACCAGCAGCAGCTGCAGACCGCTGTTGCCGACGCCGACGATCTGCCCGACGAGGAGTGAGAAGCTGGTGCCGGTGCGGCCGGGATAGAGCCACATGAACAGCACCGACAGACCGAGGCCGAACGACATGATGACCCCGATCACCGAATCCCGTTCGCGCGCCTTGCTGCCGAGCAGCGCGAACAGGACGGCGGCGATCACCGAGCCGACGATGGCGCCGACCCCGACGCTGATCCCGGCGAGCAGGGCGGCGGACGCACCGGTCAGTGACAGTTCGCTGGTGCCGTGCACGGCGAACGACATCTGCCTGCTGATGATCAGCGGGCCGATCGCGCCCGCGAGCAGGCCGAGGATCGCGGCCGCCAGCAGCGCCTGCTGGACGAAGTCGTACTGCAGCAGGTCGAGCGTGGTCCGCCAGTCGAGCATGCTCGACAGCGCGTCGGAGAGTTTGTCGTTCATGCGTCGCGGTCCTCGTGGTGTGCGCAGTCGGTGCTCAGTTCGCCAGCGCCGCCGAGCGCGTCGATCGCGTCGCCGGTCCCGACGACGACGAGCCTGCCGCGTACGTGCAGCACCTCGACCTCGGTGCGGTACAGCTCGGACAGCACCCGCGAGGTCATCACCTCGGCGGCGGTGCCGATCCGGAACCGGCCGTCAACGAGGTAGAGGACGCGGTCGACGAGCGGCAGGATCGGGTTGATCTCGTGGGTGACGAACAGGACCGCGGTGTCGTGGCTGCGGCGCCTGCGGTCGATCAGGTCGGACACGCGATGCTGGTTCGCCAGGTCCAGGCTGAGCAGTGGCTCGTCGCAGAGCAGCACCCGGGGGTCGCCGACCAGTGCCTGCGCGACCCGCAGACGCTGCTGCTCCCCGCCGGAGAGGGCGCCGATCGGGGCATTCGCGTACGACTGGGCGCCGACCTCGGCGATCGCAGCGTCGACGATCGCCCTCCTGGTCCGCCGCCCCCGCAGCCCGGTGCCCCAACGGTGCCCGTCGACGCCGAGGCCGACGAGGTCACGACCCCGCAGCGGCAAACCCTCGTCCATCGACTTCTGCTGCGGGATGTATCCGACGTGCGGGTTGCCGACCCGGACCGGGCTGCCCGCGATCCGGGCGCTGCCCGCGGTCAGCGGAACCTGGCCGAGGAGCATCTTCAGCAGCGACGTCTTGCCCGACCCGTTGGGGCCGAGGACCGCAATGAACTCGCCAGGGGCGACGTCGAGGTCGAGCCCCGACCACAGCGTGCGGGCGCCGTAGGACAGTTCGGCACCCTTCAGTTCGAGTGCGCTGGCGGTGCTCATGCGGCGGGTGCGGCGGCGGCGCCGTCCAGCGCCTGCGCGAGCCGTTCCGCGGTGCCGATCTGCCACTGCACGTAGTCGATGCCGTCGGGGAGGGTCTCGGTGACCTCGACGACGGGGATCCCGGCGGCCTCGGCGACCTCGCGGATGCTGCGGGTCACCTTGTCCTCGGTCTGGCCGTTGTAGACGAGCACGGACACCTTCTTACCTGCCAGCAGGTCCCGGGTGGCGGCAATCGCGGCGGGCGGCGGGTCGTTGCCCTCCTCGATGGCGCGGGTGAAGTCGGCCGGCGTTTCGTCGCGCAGGCCTGCTGCCGCGAGCAGGTAGTGGGCGATCGGCTCGGTCTGGGCGATCGCCGTCCCGGGGTGCCGTGCGGCGATGCCAGCGGTGACGTCCGCGACGGAATGCAGTTTCCCGTGGAACGCTTCGGCATTCGCGGTGTATGCGGCGGCGTTCGCGGGGTCGAGTGCGGCGAGTTCGGTGGCGACGCGGTGGGCGACGGAGTCGACGGTCGGAACGTCGAACCACACGTGCTCGTTGCTGCCGCCGTGCGAGTGGCCGTGTCCGTCCCCGGCCTCGGTGTCGTCGGCAGGCGCCGCGGTGTCGTGCCCGGCATGGTCGTCGCCCGCGTGCAGGTCGGACTCGATCCCGAGCAGGTCGACGGCGGTAACGGCGGGCTTGTCGGGCAGCGCGGCGAGGATGTCGTCGATGAACTCGTCGTAGCCGCCCCCGTTGTGCACGACGAGATCGGCGTCGGTCAGGGCTGCGGCATCCCGCGGTGACGCCTCATAGGAGTGGGGGTCGGCGGACGGTTCGTCGATCAGCGCGGTGACGTCCGCGTGCTCACCGGCGACGGCGGTCGCGACCGAGCCCCACACGTTCGTCGAGGCGACGACCTGGATGCGCCCGTCCCCGGCGGCGTCGGAGGCGGCGGTTCCGCAGGCGCTCAGGCCAAGGACGGTGACGGCCGCCAGTCCCAGTGCCGCCCCGGCCCGGCGGCCGAGCCCGCCGCGAGCGGGGCGCGGGGCGCGGTGGGGCGACGGCGGGGGGAACGGCATGCCCATAACATTAATGGAAACCGTTTCCGTTGTACATTGGCGGGGTCGTGCGTTCGGTCACCCGACCGGGCGCGTACCGTCCCGTTATGCCCCGCTCCCCTCATCCGCATCGCCAGGCGACCCTGGCCTCCCTCGCGGCGGAGCTGAAGGTGTCCCGCACCACCGTCTCGAATGCGTACAACCGGCCCGATCAGCTCTCCGCCGAGCTGCGCGCTCGAGTCCTCGAGGCGGCCAAGCGGCGCGGCTACCCCGGCCCCGACCCCGTCGCGCGGTCGCTGCGCACCCGCAAGGCGGGTGCGGTCGGCCTGCTGCTGACCGAGGCGCTCAGCTACTCGTTCCGCGACCCCGCGGCAATGAGCTTCCTGGCGGGCCTTTCCGAATCCTGTGAAGAGGCGGGGCAGGGCCTGCTGCTGATCCCTGCGGGGCCGGGTCGCGCCGCCGACGACGCCGCCGCAGCCGTTCACAAGGCAGGCGTCGACGGATTCGTCGTCTACTCCGTCGCCGACGACGACCCGCACCTGGCCGCCGTCCTGGAACGCCGCCTGCCCGTCGTCGTGTGTGACCAGCCCCGCCGGGTCCCCGACGCCGCACTGGTCGGCATCGACGACCGCGGCGCAATGCGCGAGCTGGCGGACCACGTCACCTCATTGGGGCACAGCGAAATCGGGATCCTGTGCATGCGTCTCGGGCGCGACGCCCGCAACGGTCGCGCCGACCCCGAACGGCTCCGGTCGCCCCACTCCCACGTCCAACGGGAACGCATCGGCGGCGTGCAGGATGCGATGGTGGCCGCGGGCCACGACCCCGAGACGCTCACTGTCATCGAGAGCGCCGACCACACCGGCGACGCCGGATACGCCGCAGCCGAACGCGCCCTGGCGATCAACCCGCACATCACCGCGCTGGTGTGCACCACCGACGTCCTCGCGCTGGGAGCACTGGAATTCGCCAGGTGGCGCGGCATCGACGTGCCAGCCGAACTGACCGTCACCGGCTTCGACGGGGTGTCCAGGGCGCTGCGCATGGGATTGACGACCGTCCGGCAGCCCGCGGAGGAGAAGGGCAGGCGGGCAGGCGAGTTGCTGCACCGCACCGCGCAGTCCGGGATCGTCGACGTCGAGATGCTCGACACCGAACTCATCCGTGGCCGCACCTCGGCGCCGCCCCGCACCTGGCAGCGTGGCCCCGCCGAGTGACCCGAGCAGCGTGGCCCCGCCGAGTGACCCGAGCAGCGTGGCCCCGCCGAGTGACCCGAGCAGCGTGGCCCCGCCGAGTGACCCCAGCAGTGTGGCCCCGCCGAGTGACCCCAGCACGTCTCGCTGAGTAGGACCCGCCGGCGACCGTCGCCGATCCGACCTAGGTTGACCGTCGGGCGGGTCACTGCAGTGCGTGTGCCGAAACCGGCCACCGGTGCCCGCCCGTGACATGGGAGGTTCATCGATGGCGTCGGCCGAGGAATTGCGGGCAGTCGTGGAGCGCTACGTGCACCTGATCGCGACGGGCACCGGCGCGGAGATCGCCGCGCTGTACGCGGAGGACGGCAGCGTGGAGGACCCGGTCGGCAGCGAGCCCAAGGTCGGGCGGGCCGCCCTGGCAGAGTTCTACGACCGCGCCGCCGCGATGGAGAACACCACCGAGCTGCTCCGGGTTCGCGTCGCGGGCAATGAGGCGGCCGCGCACTTCCGGGTCGCCTCGAAGGCGGGCGACACGACATACACGACCGAGCCGATCGACACCTTCCGGTTCAACGACGCGGGCGAGATCGTCGCCCTCCGCGCCTACTGGGCGCCGTCGGACATGATCGTGTCGTAGGCGCTGCGCGCCGTGCGTGATGGGTACCCCGACCGGGGTGCACATCACGCACGGCGGCGGAGCCGATTCAGCTGAGGAGCTGGGCGCAGCGCAGCAGGCCGATGTGGCTGTACGCCTGCGGGTGATTGCCCAGCGAGCGCTCCGCGACCGGGTCGTACTCCTCGGCGAGCAGGCCGGTGGGGCCCGCGGCATCGACCAGCTGCGCGAACAGCGCCTCCGCGTCGGCGCGCTGCCCCACCAGCAGGTACGCCTCCACCAGCCACGCCGCGCACAGGTGGAAGCCGCCCTCCCCGCCGGGCAGTCCATCGTCGTGGTGGTACCGGTACACCGTTGCGCCGCTCCGCAGTTCGGCCTCGGTGGCGGTGACGGTCGCCGCGAACCGGGGGTCGGACGGGTCGATCAGGCCGGACAGCCCGATGTGCAGGGTCGCGGCGTCGAGGTCGGTGCCCTCGTAGGCCGCGGTGTACGAGCCTGCGCGGTCGCTCCAGCCGCGGTCCTTCACCTCGTCGGAGATCTCCCGCCGCAGCGCCTCCCAGTCGGCGCCCGGCACTCGACCGAAGTCCGCGGCCAGCGCCAGCGCCCGGTCCACGGTCACCCAGCACATCACCTTCGAGTACACGTGGTGGCGCGGGGTTCCGCGGATCTCCCAGATCCCGTTGTCGGGTTCCGCCCACCGGCGCTGCACCGCCGACACCATCGCAAGGACCAGGTCCCAGTCCCGGTCGGTCAGCGGCTCGGCGGCACCCTTCTTCTTGCGGGCCTGCGCGAGGTCGGCGATCAACTCCACGATCGGCCCGAACACGTCCAACTGGACCTGGGAGTTCGCCGCGTTGCCCACCCGAACGGGCCGGGAGCCGCCGTAGCCGGGCAGCGAGTCGATCACCGCCTCCGGCGGCAGATTGGTGCCGTGGATCGTGTACAGCGGGTGCAGGCGTTCCGGTCCGGGGATGGTCTCGAGCACGCGGTGCACCCACTCGAGGAGTCCCTCGGCCTCGCCGACCGATCCGAGCGCGACGAGGGCGGACGCGGTCATCGATGCGTCCCGCAGCCAGCAGTAGCGGTAGTCCCAGTTACGGACCCCGCCGAGTTCCTCGGGCAGTGAGGTGGTTGCCGCGGCGAGGATCGCGCCGGAGTCCGCGTGCACGAGCCCGCGCAGGGTCAACGCGGACCGCTTCATCAGCCCGGTCTTGCGGGACGGCAGCTCCAGGCCGTCCGCCCAGTCCTGCCAGTACGCCTCGCTGGTGCTGCGTCGCTCCGCCTCCGGGACCGCGGACGGACCAAGATCTGTTGTTCCGCAGCGCAATTCGAGAACAATCGGGCCATTGCTCGGGTCGACAACGGCGTGCGCGGTCTGCTGGATGCCGTCGCTGGTGATCTCCCATTCGACCCCGGGCGACCGCAGCACCACCGGGTCGTTGGTGCCGTACACCCGCAGGCCGTTCTCCTCGACCTCCAGGTGCACCTGCACCTGACCGAACTCGGGGCGCGGCGCGAAGGTGACTCCAGCCTTGGCGCGCCCGGTGATGACCCGGGTCAGCTCCGTGTGTCCCTGCGGGACATCGTGCGGCAGGTAGTCGGTGACCTGCAGGCTCGCCCATCGGGTCTGCACCGTCATCGTGCCGTCGACGTAACTCTGGCTCAGCGGCAACCCGGGACGCAGCGGTTCAACCGTGAAGTGGCCCGCGCCGACCCCACCGAGCAGATGCGCGAAGACCGCCGCGGAATCCGGCTCCGGATGGCATAGCCAGGTCACCGTCGCGTCCGGCGTCAGCAGGGCAACGGTCCGGGGGTTGGCGAGCATGGTGAGCCGCTCGATCTGCGGGGCGCTCTCCCCGTGCAGCCAGGTCCGCCGCTCCTCGAGCAGAAACGCCAGCGCCGCCCCGACGTCCTCGGTGCGCTCGATCCGGAACTCCGCGAGGGACTCGCCGTCGCCGACCTTGATGCCGACGTCCGGTCCCTGCAGCCGGGCGAAGGCCTTCTCGTCGGTGACGTCGTCCCCGAAGAACACGGTCGCCGAGGCGCCCTCCCGATGTCGCAGGATGTCGAGGGCCTCGCCCTTGTCCGTGACGATCACCGCCAGTTCGATCACCGCCTTGCCCTCGGTGACCTGAACGCCGTTCCATTTGGCCGCGCCGTCGCGGACCCGGGCCAGGGCGTCCTCGGCGACGTCCGGCGCGGCGTTGCGCACGTGCAGTGCCGCGCTCGCCGGCTTGACCTCGACGTCGACCCCCGGGCCGTCGGCGGCGACGGCCTGCAGTTCCGCGGTCAGTTCCCGGAGCAGGCGGCGAGCGTCGTCGCTGATCTCGTGCACGAACCCGACGTCGAATTCGGACCCGTGGCTGCCGACGAGCTGCACCTCGACCGGGAGCCGGGACAGCATCGCCAGGTCGCGCAGCGCGCGACCGGAGATCACGGCGGAGGTGGTTCCCGGCAGGATCGCCAGCGCGCGCAGGGCACGCACCGCGTCCGCGTGGGGGAACGCCTTCGACGGGTCCGACACGATCGGCGCCATGGTGCCGTCGTAATCGGACGCGACAAGTAGGCGCGGCGTCCTCGCGATCGACACGAGACGCCGACGGAGCTCGACTGGCAGATCCTGCGCACTCACTGCGCAGAGTCTACTTAGGAAGTCGCCGGATCCTGGTACCCACCGAGCAACAGTTCGATGGTCAGTTCCAGACGCTTGGCGACATCGGTGGCGGAGGAGCGCCGCGTCAGCCACGCGACCAGGTTGGACAGCCACACGTCGGAGACGACGCGGGCGATCTGCAGCTGCTCCTCGCTGGGGGTGCCGTCGCTGATCGCGCGGGCGAACAGCGAGTCCATCAGCTGGCCGACCTGGTCGACCTCGGCCGCCGCCGACGCATCGGCGAACATGAACGCGCGGGTCATCGCCTCGGTCAGCAGCGGATCGCGCTGCATCGCCCGGGTGATCTGGCCGAGGATCAGGTTCATCCGCTCGATCGGGCTGTCGCCGGGCGGCATCTTCTTGCGGGAGTCGATCTTCTCGAACTCGCGGGCCAGCGCGGACACCAGCAGGTGAACCTTCGACGGGAAGTAGCGGTACAGGGTGCCGACCGCGACATCGGCCCGCTCGGCGACCGCCCGCATCTGCACCGCCTCGTAACCGCCCTTCGACGCGAGCGCGAGGGTCGCGTCGAGGATGCGCTTACGCCGTTCACGCTGGGCGTTGGAGCTGAGGTCGTCGTCCGTCAGTGTGGAGACGGTTCCATTGCCCTTGCCTGCGGAACGGGTGCGTGAAGAGGAGGTCATCAACGAGCTTCCTTGTTGTGCTGCTCAATGTCTAAAGGTTCTATGTGCGCTTGGCGTCCGGCCTTGACTGAGAGCCGACTAAGAGATTAGAACACGTTCTAGACTGTTTTGTCAGCACGGAAAGGGCGGCCAGGCTTGTGAGTATTGCCACGACGGAGGAGCAGCGGGCGGTCCAGGAATCGATCCGATCCTGGGCCCGTTCCGCGAACCCGGTCGAGACGCTGCGTCAGGGTCCGGCCGACTCGTGGCGCGAGCATTGGAGCGCGCTCGCCGAGCTCGGCCTGTTCATGGTCGCGCAGACGGAGGAGGTCGGCGGCGCGGACGGCGAGATCGTCGACCTGGCGGCGATGCTCGAGGAGGCCGCCGCCGCCCTCGTCGCGGGCCCGGTACTGTCCACGGCGCTCGCGGCGCTCGTCGTCGGTCGCAGCGGCGAACCGGCAGCGAAGCAGTGCGGACCGGAGCTGTCCGAGGGTGCCCTCCCGGTCGGGGTTGCCCTCGACGGTGACGTCGCGGCGGAGCCGGGCCCCGATGGCGGCCTGGTGCTTCGCGGTGCGGCAGGCCTGGTGCTTGGCGGCGCCCCCGATCTCGGGGTGTTGCTGCCCGCCACCGTCTCCGGTCGGGAGGTCTGGTGCCTGGTCGAGGCCGGGGCGGAGGGCCTGTCGGTTGAGGCCGTGCAGAACGTCGACGTCAGCGTTCCGCTCGCGTCGGTCAGCTGCGACGGGGTGCGGGTGCCCGCCGAGCGGGTGCTGTCCGACCTGCGGCCGGGGCTGGTCCGCGACCTCGCCGCGACACTCGCGGCCGCCGAGGCGGCCGGGATCGCCGGCTGGTGCCTGAACACCGCCGTCGAGTACGCCAAGATCCGCGAGCAGTTCGGCAAGCCGATCGGATCGTTCCAGGCGATCAAGCACCTGTGCGCCGAAATGCTGTGCCGCACCGAGCAGATCCGTGCCGTCGCGTGGGACGCCGCCGTCGCGGCGGAGTCCGGTGAGGAGCTGCCGATCGCGGCCGCGGTCGCCGCGTCGGTCGCGCTGGACGCCGCCGTGGACACCGCGAAGGACTGCATTCAGGTGCTCGGCGGCATCGGGTTCACCTGGGAGCACGACGCGCATTTCTACCTGCGTCGGGTCGTGGCGCTGCGGCAGCTGCTCGGCGGCGGCGCCGCCTGGCGCGCCCGGGTCGCGGAACTGACCCGCGCGGGTGACCGCAGGCACCTCACCGTCGACCTCGGCGATCTCGAATCGCGGCGTGCCGCGGTGCGCACCGAGATCGAGGCGATCGTCGCGCTCCCCGAGGCGGAGCGCCGGGTGGCGTTCGCTGAATCCGGCTACCTGGCACCGCATTGGCCGGCGCCGTACGGCAAGTCCGCGAAGGCCGCCGAGCAGATCCTGATCGGCGAGGAACTCGTGCGCGCCGAACTGGAGACCCCGAACCTGGTCATCGGCTGGTGGGCGGTGCCGACCATCCTCGAGCACGGCACCGCCGAGCAGATCGAACGGTTCGCGATGCCGACCCTGCGCGGCGACCTGATCTGGTGCCAGCTGTTCTCCGAGCCGGGCGCCGGTTCCGACCTCGCCGCCCTGCGCACCACCGCGGAGAAGGTCGACGGCGGCTGGATTCTCAACGGGCAGAAGGTCTGGACCTCGCTCGCGATGGAGGCGGACTGGGCGATCTGCCTGGCCCGCACCGACAAGGACGCACCGAAGCACCGCGGCATCACCTACTTCGTGGTGGACATGAAGTCCGCGGGCATCCGGATCTCCCCGCTGCGCGAGATCACCGGCGACGCCCTGTTCAACGAGGTGTTCCTCGATGGCGTGTTCGTGCCCGACGAGTGCGTTGTCGGGCAGGTGAACGGCGGCTGGAAGTTGGCCCGCACCACCCTCGCCAACGAGCGGGTCGCGATGAGCGGCGGCTCCTCGCTCGGCAAGGCGATGGAGGAGCTCCTCGACCTGGCCGGCCGCGGCGGCACCGACCCGGTGACCGAGGACCGGATCGGCTTCCTGGTCGGCGAGGCACTGGTTGGGTCGCTGCTCGAGCACCGCACCACGCTGCGGCAGCTCGACGGGCAGGACCCGGGTCCGGCGTCGAGTGTGCGCAAGCTCGTCGGTGTCCGGCACCGGCAGGCGGTCGCCGAGTACGCGCTCGAGCTGGCAGGCGTCGGCGGCGCGGTCGAGGGCCCGCTGTCCCGGGAGTTCCTCAACACCCGCTGCCTGTCGATCGCGGGCGGCACCGAGCAGATCCTGCTCACCGTCGCCGCCGAGCACCTGCTCGGGCTGCCGCGCGGCTGACCACTACGCACTTCTACAGGACGGAAATCTCAGGTGGACTTCACTTTCGGTAGTGAACAGCAGGCGGTGGCCGAGGTGGCCGCCGCGGTGCTGGAGACAGCCGCGAGCGCCGAGGCGCTCGCGGCGATGGACCGTGGCGCCCCGGTGTGGGACACCACGCTGTGGCGTCGGCTGGCGGACGAGGGCGTGCTGTCGCTGCCGCTGCCGGAATCGCTCGGCGGCGACGACCTCGGCATCGCCGAGATCGGCGTGCTGCTCGGGCAGGTCGGGCGCAAGGCCGCTCAGGTGCCGGTGCTCGAGACCCTCGGCTTCGGTGTGCTGCCGCTGCTCGCGCTCGGCGGCGACCCGCAGCGGTTCCTCGCCGGCGTCGCGGGCGGCGGGATCCTCACCGCGGCGCTCGCCGAACCGGGTGCCCCGCTGCCCGCGGTCCCCGCCACCACGGCGACCGCCGACGGCGACGGCTTCGTGGTCACCGGTCGCAAGGTCGGTGTCCGCTACGCGGAGCAGGCCGCCTACGTGCTGGTGCCGACCTCCGCCGGTGTCGCCGTCGTCGCCCCCGACGCCGACGGGGTCACCCTGACCCGCACCTTCACCGCCTCGCTCGCCCCCGAGTACACGATGGCGCTCGACGGGGTGCGGATCGACGCCGGCGCCCTGCTCACCGGCGCCCCGGTCGAGGCGCTGTACCGGATCGCGCTCGCCGCGGTCGCCGCGCAGGCGGCGGGCCTCGGCACCGGGATGACCAACCTCACCGCGAAGTACGTGAGCGGTCGGGAACAGTTCGGCAAGCCGATCGCGGTCTTCCAGGCCGTCTCGCAGCAGCTCGCCGACTCTTACGTCACCGCCCGCACCCTCGAACTGGCCGCGACCTCGGCCTGCTGGCGGCTCGCCGAGGGACTCGACGCCACCGAGGACACCGCGGTCGCCGCCTACTGGCTCGCGGAGCAGCTGCCGGTGTCGATGCAGCAGTGCAGCCACCTGCACGGCGGCATGGGCGCCGATGTCACCTACCCGGCGCACCTGTTCTACGAGCAGACCAAGGACCTGGCCCGCCTCGTCGGCGGTCCCTCGTCCCGACTGACCATTCTTGGCGCGCTCAGCGCCCGCGACCTCGGTGTGGAGGCAGCATGCTCATCGATCTGACCCCCGAGCAGCGCAAGCTCCAGGCGGAGCTGCGCAAGTACTTCGCCGACCTGATCTCGCCCGACGAGGCCGAGGCGATGCTCACCGACCGGCACGGACCGGAGTACCACGAGGTCATCCGCCGGATGGGCCGCGACGGCTGGCTCGGTGTCGGCTGGCCGACGGAGTTCGGCGGCAAGGGTTTCGGTGAGATCGAGCAGCAGATCTTCACCAATGAGGCGGTTCGCGCGGACGTGCCGTTGCCGTCGGTGACGCTGCAGACCGTCGGCCCGACGCTGCAGGTGTACGGCACCGAGGAGCAGAAGGCGAAGTTCCTGCCCGGCATCCTTTCCGGCGAAGTGCATTTCGCGATCGGCTACACCGAGGCCGAGGCGGGCACCGACCTGGCGTCGCTGCGCACCACCGCGGTCCGCGACGGCGACGACTACATCGTCAACGGGCAGAAATACTTCACCACCGGCGGCCACGCCGCCGACTACATCTGGCTCGCGGTGCGGACCGGCAGCACCGAGGACCGGCACCGCGGCATCTCCATCCTGATCGTCGACACCACCGATCCCGGCTTCTCCTCCACCCCGGTGATCACCGCCGACGGCGCGCACCACGTCAACGCCACCTACTACGAGAACGTCCGCGTCCCGGCGTCGATGCTGGTCGGCGAGGAGAACAAGGGCTGGCGCCTGATCACCACCCAGCTCAACCACGAGCGTGTCATGCTCGGCCCGTGCGGCCGCGTCGGCGGACTCTACGACCACGTCAGCGAGTGGGCCGGGCGTCCCGGACCGGACGGCAACCCGCTGCTGACCCAGCCCGACGTGCAGCGCGCGCTCGGCGAGATCCGCGCGATCTACCGGCTCAATGAGCTGCTCAACTGGCAGGTGGCCTCGCAGACCGGGGCGCTCGACATGTCGGACGCGTCGGCGACGAAGGTGTTCGCGACCGAGCAGATCCAGCGGATGGGCAGGCTCGCCGAGGAGATCGTCGGACGCTGGGGCGACCCGGCGGACCCGGAGACCGGGCACCTGCTGCGGTGGCTGGACGCGCAGACCAAGCGCAACCTGGTGATCACCTTCGGCGGTGGCGTCAATGAGGTCATGCGTGACCTCATCTCCACCGGCGGCCTCGGCCTGCCGAAGGTGGCGCGGCGATGACCGACATCGACATTCTCGCTGCCGCGCAGCAGGTTCGGAACGCCGGCGGCAGCGCGCCGCGGCGCGGCCGGGACCCGATCAACCAGCCGATGGTGAACAACTGGGTCGAGGCGATCGGCGACCGCAACCCGATCTACGTCGACGCGGACGCCGCGAAGGCGGCCGGGCACGACGGCATCGTCGCCCCGCCCGCGATGGCGCAGGTGTGGACCATGCGCGGGCTCGGCGCGGTGCGCGAGGCCGACGACCCGCTCGGCCGGATGACCGACATCCTGAACGAGGCCGGGTTCACCTCGGTTGTCGCCACCAACTGCAACCAGACGTACCACCGGTACCTGGCCCCGGGCGACGAGGTCACCATCGAGTCGGTCCTCGAAGATGTTGTGGGACCGAAGAAGACCGGGCTGGGGGAGGGCTGGTTCTTCACCACCCGCAACTTCTGGCGGGACGCCGACGGCGAGGTCGTCGCGGAGATGGAGTTCCGGATCCTCAAGTTCCGGCCGCCCACCGCGGAGCCCGCCGCGGCCGAGCAGCCCACCGCGGCCCGCGCGGCCAGCGGCGACCCTGTCGACGACCTCGACGGCGTCCGGCTGATGCGTCCGCAGGCCTCGCGCGACACCCAGTTCTTCTGGGACGGCGTCGCCGCCCACGAGCTGCGCCTGCAGCAGCGGCCGGACGGGTCGCTGCAGCATCCGCCGGTGCCGGCGCTGTGGAAGCCGAAGGGCGAGACCACCGACTACGTCGTCGCCTCCGGCCGCGGCACCGTCTTCAGCTACGTCGTGCACCGGGCACCGCAGGTTCCGGGCAGGCAGCTGCCGTTCGTGATCGCGTTGATCGAACTCGAGGAGGGGGTGCGGATGCTCGGCGAGCTGCGCGGCGTCGACCCCGAGGCCGTCGAGATCGGGCAGCCGGTGACCGTCGATTTCCTCGACTTCCCGGCCGACCCGGACAACGAGAAGCGGGGCCCCTGGACCCTGTACGCCTGGCGACCCGTTGAGGAGCAGCGATGACCACGACCGTGCAGGTACCCCCGGCGCAGCCGCCGGTCGTCGCGGTCGGCGACGCGCTGCCGCCGCTCGCGATCGAGGGCACGCCCACGTTCATCACGGCCACCGCGCTGGCGACCCGGGACTTCGAGGACGTCCACCACGACCGGGACCGTGCCCAGCAGCGCGGCTCGAAGGACATCTTCGTCAACATCCTCACCGACACCGGCCTGGTGCAGCGGTACGTCACCGACTGGGCGGGTCAGAAGGCCGTCGTCCGGTCCATCTCGCTGCGCCTCGGTGTGCCGTGGTACGCGTACGACACGCTCACCCTCACCGGCGCGGTCGAGTCGATCGACGACGGTCTGGTGACCGTCGCGGTCACCGGCACCGACTCGCTCGGCAAGCACATCACGGCCACGGTCACGCTGGTCATGGACGGTTCGGACGCGAAGGGGGCGGCCGCATGAGCGGTCTGTCAGGGCAGGCGGCGATCGTCGGCATCGGCGCCACCGACTTCTCCAAGGACTCCGGCCGCAGCGAACTGCGGCTGGCCGCGGAGGCGGTGAACGCAGCCCTCGCTGACGCCGGGCTGACCGCCGCCGACGTCGACGGTCTGGTGTCGTTCACGATGGACACCAACATCGAGATCGCGGTCGCCCGCGCGCTCGACATCCCGGAGTTGAAGTTCTTCTCCCGCATCCACTACGGCGGCGGCGCCGCGTGCGCGACGATCCAGCAGGCGGCCCTCGCCGTCTCGTCGGGTGTCGCGGACGTGGTGGTGGCGTACCGGGCGTTCAACGAGCGGTCCGGGCATCGGTTCGGCCAGGTCGACACCGGCCTGGTCAACCGCGTCGACTCGTCCGGGGCGGACTACGCGTTCTCGTACCCGCACGGGCTGAGCACCCCGGCGGGCACGGTCGCGATGATGGCCCGCCGGTACATGCACCAGTACGGCGCCACCAGTGAGGATTTCGGCCGGATCGCGGTCGCCGACCGCAAGCACGCGGCGACCAACCCGAACGCCTTCTTCTACGGCAAGCCGATCACCCTCGAGGACCACCAGAACTCGCGGTTCATCGCCGAGCCGCTGCACCTGCTGGACTGCTGCCAGGAGTCCGACGGCGGCATCGCGATCGTGGTGGTGTCCGCGGAGCGCGCCAAGGACCTCAAGCAGAAACCGGTGTCCATCGCGGCCGCGGCGCAGGGCAGCGCCAAGGACCAGTACACGATGATGAGCTACTACCGGCCCGACCTGGCCTGCATCCCGGAGATGGAACTGGTCGGCAACCAGCTGTGGCAGCAGTCGGGTCTGCGTCCGCAGGACATGGACATGGCGGTGCTGTACGACCACTTCACCCCGTACGTGCTGATGCAGCTCGAGGACCTCGGGTTCTGCGGGCGCGGCGAGGCGAAGGACTTCGTCCGGCAGCCCGGCGCCCTCGAGGTCGGCGGCGCGCTGCCGCTGAACACGCACGGCGGCCAGCTCGGCGAGGCGTACATCCACGGCATGAACGGCATCGCCGAGGGCGTCCGCCAGATCCGCGGCAGCTCCGTCAACCAGGTGCCCGGAGCCGAGAAGGTGCTGGTCACCGCCGGCACCGGCGTCCCCACCTCGGGACTCGTGCTCACCGCATAAGCGCTGCGCGCCCGTGAGTCCTTTTGGCCCCCCTGCGGGCCGAAAGGACTCACGGGCGGCGGAGCCGACCGCGGCACGAGTTCGCCGGGCAGGTACCCGGTGCGGCCGCAGATACGGCTCGACCCGCCATCGTCAGTGCGTCGCCAGCGCGATCCGGCGCCGCGCCTCCACGGTTTCGGGGCGCTCCTCGCCGGGCAGGTCAACGCGGACGTGGTCGAGTCGCCCGGTGAACACGAACCGGCCGACGATGTCGGCGCACACCGGGCTGCCGCGGTTGACGCCGATGTCGAGCTGCTCGTTCATGCTGAAGATCGCGCGGGTGGTTTCCGCGATCCGCTCCCGACCCACCTCGACACCGTCCACCGACAGAATCGCCGTGCCGCCCTTGCCGATTCCGCCGCCGTCGTAGACAAATTCGAGACGCACCTCGCGGGTGCCGCCGGTCAGTTCCACATCCGGACGGACGAAGGTCATGCCACCGCCGCTGAAGTTGTAGCAGAACACCGGCTTCGAGTCGGCGACATACAGTGCCAGCCCGCCGAAACGTCCGCCGAGACTGGCCAGCACGCCCTCGCATGGTCGGCCGCCGGTCGTGAGCGCGGCGGTGATCACGTAGGAGCGGTTGAACATCGGCGGCGCGGCCTTCTCGACCAGACCGTTCATGTGCGGGTACAGCGTGATGCTCGTCCGACCGCGCAGCGGATGCGGCGGACGGTCCCGCGGCGCCGCGTTTCTCGTCACGGTGCGGTCGTCGAGGGGGAGCACCTGGTACCGCGCGGCCTCGACGAGGAACTTCTCCTTGAGCTCCTCAAGTTTCTCCGGGTGCTCGGCCGCCAGGTCCCGGGCCTGCGACCAGTCGACGGTGGTGTCGTACAACTCCCACCGGTCCTTCTCGAAGGCGGGCAGGGTCAGCCCGCGCGTCGCCATCAGCCACGGCGCGCGGTGCAGCGTCACCGCCGTCCAGCCGTGGTCGTAGATGCCGCGGTTGCCGTAGATTTCGAAGTACTGGGTGGTGTGCCGGTCCGGGGCGGCGGCGTCGGTGAACGTGTAGTTCATCGCGACCCCCTCCATCGGCTGCTGCGGCACGCCGTCGACCGTGTCCGGGGCGGGGACCCCGACCGCCGCGAGGATGGTCGGGGTGATGTCCACGCAGTGATGCCACTGGTGTCGCAGCCCGCCGGTGTCGGTGATGCCCTTGGGCCAGTGCGCGATTAGACCGTTGCGGGTGCCGCCGTAGTGCGAGGCCGCCTGCTTGGTCCATTGGTACGGGGTGTCGAGGGCCATCGCCCAGGATGCCGGGTAGTGCGGGTAGCTGGTCGGGGTGCCCAGCTCGTCGAACCGCTCAAGCACCTCGGCGGTGGTCTGCTTGTACCCGTTGAGTCCGGCGAGGTAGTTGAACGAGCCCTCCATGCCGCCCTCCGCGGAGGCGCCGTTGTCGCCGAGCATGTACAGCACCAGCGTGTCGTCGAGCATGCCGAGCTGCTGCAACCGGTCGACGAGCCTGCCGACCTGGTCGTCGGTGTGCTCGAGGAAGGCGGCGTACAGCTCCATCAGCCGGGCCGAGACGGTCTTCTGGTCCTCGTCCAGTTCGTCCCAGTGCGGCAGGTCGGGCGCCCACGGCGCGAGTTCGGTCTCCGGCGGGACCACACCGAGCCGTTTCTGCCGTTCCAGGGTGATCTCCCGCTGCCGGTCCCAGCCGTGGTCGAACTCGCCCCGGTACTTGTCGAGGTAGCGATCGGGTACCTGCAGCGGTGCGTGGCAGGCGCCGAACGGCAGGTAGCAGAACCACGGCTTGTCCGGGTCCATCGCGGACACCGACTCGATCCACTCCATGGCGCGGTCCGTGAGATCCTCCGACATGTGGTAGCCCTCGGCGGGCGTGGCGGGGGGATCGACGATGGTGAAGTCCCGGTACAGGACCGGGGAGAACTGGTCCGACTCGGCGCCGAGGAAGCCGTAGAAGCGGTCGAATCCCTCACGGGTGGGCCACCGGTCGAACGGACCGGCCTCGCTGATCTCCCAGGTGGGCGTCTGGTGCATCTTGCCGAACGCGCCCGTCGCGTAACCGTTGCCCTGCAGGATCCGGGCCACCGTCGCCGCCGAGTCGGGTCGCGTTCCGTTGTAACCCGGTGCGGCCGTCGCCTGTTCGGCGATGACGCCGAATCCGACGCTGTGATGGTTGCGTCCGGTCAGGGTCGCCGCGCGGGTCGGCGAGCACAGTGCCGTGGTGTGGAAGCGGGTGTACTTGACCCCGTCGGCGGCCAGCCGGTCGGCGGTCGGGGTGCGGCACGGACCGCCGAACGCCGACGCGGCGCCGAACCCGACGTCGTCGAGCATCACCAGCAGGACGTTGGGCGCACCCGCGGGCGGCCGCACCGGCTGCGGCCGGACGAACGGCTCCTCCTGGTCGCGGTAGTCGACGGCGGCCGCGGGCTGGTGCCGTTGTCCGACAACGGGAATCGAGTGACGGTTCATGAGGTCCTCCGAAAGAGAGTGTGCGAGTGTGTCACTGGGTGGCCATGCCCAGTTCGCGGAAATGCTCGATCATCATCGGGAAGGCGTCCGGGGCCAGCGTGCCGGGAACGTAGGTGACGCCCGTGATCCGCCCGCTGTAGCGGAAGGTGCCGTACTTGCTGGCCAGCTCCCAGGACACCGGGGAGCGGCGGGCCACGCCGACGTTGATCCCGTTGTAGGGCACCAGCCAAGACAGCTGAATGAACTCGCCGGACCGCGACACCACCTCGTCGTCGATGCGGATCTGCACCGACCAGCGGGCCTTGCCCGGTGCGGTGACCGCGACGGTGATGCGGCTGCACCGCCGCGGCAACGGCACCGGCGGCGCCTCGATCATCCGGCTGAACGCGTTCTCCACGAAGTGCAGGTACCCGTCCTCGACGTACAGGACGTAGCCGCCCTCCTGTCCGCCGTGTGAGACGAGGACCCCGCTGTCGGCCAGGGTGAACGCGTCGAGGTCCACCACGATCTCGAACGAGCGGCCGTCGATCAGGTGGCCGGACCGGAACCGTTCGAGGGTGGGTGTGCAGGGCAGCAGGGTCACCGGCCGGGTGAACCGCTGCTCGTGCGGCGGACGCTGGAACCAGTGCAGCGGGGTGCCGTCCGCCATCGGCAGCACCTGGTTCTCCCCGGCGGCCTCCTCCCATGCCCGTACCAGCTCCGCCACCCGCTCCGGGTGCTCGGCGGCCAGGTCTCGGCACTGGGTGCGGTCGTCGGACAGATCGAACAGCTCCCAGCGGTCGTCCCGGAACGGGGTCAGCGGGGTGCGGACCGAGACTGCCTCCCAGCCTTCGCGCAGGTAAGCGCGCTCGCCGAAGGACTCGTAGTACTGCTCGTGGTGGTCGGACGGATGGTCGGCCGAGCGTAGTGTCGGAACCAGACTCACCCCGTCGAGGTCGCGGCCGCGGCGGCCGTGCCGTTCGACGGTGACCGGAAGTCCGATCAGGTCCATCAGGGTCGGCACCACGTCGGTCACGTGCGCGTACTGGTGCCGGATCTCGCCGCCCACCCCGTCCAGGCCGCGCGGCCAGGAGATCAGGAACGGCACCTGGTGCCCGCCGCGGAAGGTGCTGAACTTGTGCCTGCGGAAGGGGGTGTTCGAGGTGGTGGCCCAGCCAACCGGGATGGCGGGCCAGGAGGTGGGCCCGCCGATCTCGTCGATCCGGGCCAGCTCGACGGGCAGCCGCTCGGCGACCGTGCGCTTGGCGGAGCGGTCCAGGTTGCCGAGGTGATTGAACACCCCGATGTCGGTGCCGCCGTCGCCTGCCGCGCCGTTGTCGCTGAGGAACACGAAGACCGTGTTGTCCAGCTGGCCGAGGCGGCCAAGGACCTCACGGATCCGGCCGACGCTCTCGTCGATGGAGGTGACCATCGCGGCGTAGACCTCCATGTACCGGGCGGCCAGTCGCTGGCCGTCCGGGCCGAGGTCCGCCCAGGCGGGCACGTCGGGTCCGGTGGGGTCGTCCAGGGGCGCCAGGTCGGCCGACCGGGGAATCAAGCCCAACTCCTGCTGACGGGTGAACCGGCGATGCCGGATGGCGTCCCAGCCCTCCTCGTACGCCCCGCGGAAGGACTCGATGTACGAGTCCTTGGCGTGCAGCGGGGTGTGCACCGCGCCGTGCGCGTAGTACAGCAGGAACGGCTTGTCCGGATCGGATGCCACACTGTCGCAGATCATTTCGGTGGCGCGTCGGGTCAGGTCGTCGGTGAGGTAGTAGCCAGCGGGGTACTCGTCGACGTGCAGCGGGTTGTTGCCCTCGTACAGCTGGTGTGGGTGGTGGAAGTTGGTCTGCGCCTCCAGGAATCCGTAGAACTGGTCGAATCCGCGTTGCAGGGGCCAGGAGTGACGGTCCCCTGCCGCGTTGAGGTCGCTCTCCTTGCACAGGTGCCATTTGCCGACCATCAGGGTGCTGTACCCGTTGCCCCGCAGCATTTCCGCGAGGGTCGGCTGGTCGGCGGGCAGCTCGCCCGCGTAGCCGGGGAACCCGGGATCGGTGTTGCAGACGGCGCCGACGCCGACGGCATGCGCGTTGCATCCGGTCAGCAGCGCGGCCCGGGTTGGCGAACACATCGAGGTGACGTGAAAGTCCGACATTCGGATGCCCTCGTCGGCGACGGCGTCGAGGTGCGGGGTGGGGATCTCCGACCCGAACGGGGCGATGTCGGAATAGCCCATGTCGTCGACGATCATGACGACGACGTTCGGCGCGTCGGTAGGCGCCTGCGTCCGCGGCGGCCACCACGGCTGTGATGTCGACAGGCTGGTCGTGATCCGGCCAGGAAACTCGGTGTTCTCTGCGGTCATGGGGTGCTCTCTGTACGGGTCGGGGCGGGCGCATTGGATACGCCCGCCCCGGGAGGAATGATGAAGGCGTGTGCTACTTCTCGAGGTAGGCGCCGTCGAAGAACATGACCGCGTTCAGGGTCGGGACGACGCCCTTGACGGTCGGGCTGACAGCCACGAACTCCTCGACCGCGCCGTAGCTGACGATCGGCTGGTGCTCGTTGAGGATCGTCTGGACCTCGCCCATGATCTGCTTCTGCTCGTCGAGGCTGGTGGCAGCCTTGAGCTTGGCCACCGTCGCGTCGAGCTCGGGATTGCCGAAGCCGGTCATGTTGGTCGAGCCGCCGGTACCCAGGAAATTCGCCAGTGCCGCGTACGGCTGTGAATCCCGCAGCACCATTCCGCCGGTACCCACCTCGAAGTCGCCCTGGAAGGTCTGGGCGGTGACCTGGGCGACGGGGACGTTGCTGATCGTGACGTCGAAGCCGACCGCGTCGAGCAGCGCCTTAAGGACGATGCCCTGCTCGGTGCCCTCCGGGGTGGACGCCATCAGCATCTTCAGGCCTCCGTCCCAACCCTTCTCGGCCTTGACCTCGGCCACCAGCTTCTTGGCCTGCTCCGGGTCGTACTGGGGGCCTGCGGTGCCGTCGAACAGGGTCGACTTCTCGCTGAGCAGCGCAGAGCCGGGATCCCCGGTGCCGCCATTGATGCGCTGGTCGACCAGTGCCGGGTCGATCGCCGCTGCGATGGCCCTGCGCACGCGGACGTCGGTGGTGATGCCGGTGTATCCGCCGTTGCCGTTGTTGAGGACGAGGATCTTGCCGGAGTTGGCCAGTTCCGAGTAGCCCTTGGTGCCGTCCTGCTTGGCCTTCGCGATGATCGGCGCCTCGCGCAGGAACGCGGCCTGCAGCTCGCCGGTGGTGAGCGCGTCGTAGGTGGCCTGGGCGCCGGGCACCATCACGAACCGCAGGGCCGCGCAGACCGGGCCGCCGTAGTAGTTGGGGTTCGGCTCAAGCAGCAGCTCCTCGCCGGGGGCGTTGCGCTTGACGGTGTAGGCGCCTGCGCCTGCGCCGACCGGGTTCAGTGCGTACTGGTCCGCAGGCATCGACTGGTAGACGGCGGGATTGACCACCTCACCGGCGGGGCCGGCGAGGACGTAGGGGAAGGTGGTCCACGGACCGTCCAGGGTGAACTTCACGGTGGTGGGGTCGACGACCTCGATGCCGGTGATCGACTGGACGTCCTGCAGTGCGCTCGAGCGCAGGGCGGGGTCCTTATGCAGTTCGACGCTGAACTTCACGGCCTCGGCGGTGACTGGGTCGCCGTTGCTGAACTTGACGTTCGGCCGCAGCTTGAGGGTCCACACCGTGCTGGTCTCGTCGGCGGTCATCGACTCGGCCATCTTCGGGGTGTAGTCGTTGGTGGCCGGATCCCAGCGCATCAGCCGGTCGAAGACCGCGGCGGACTGGCCGCCGCCGCGCGCCCCGAAGCCGCCCTGGCCGGGCGCGAAGCTGGGGAGCATGAAGTACTCGCCCATCGAGATGGTGCCGCCGACCCGTTCGGCGGTGCACCGCTGACCGTTGTCGACGGGGGTGGCGTCGCCGCCGGTGCCGGAGGCGGTGGTCGAGCCGCCGCCCGAGCCGCAGCCGGCCAGCAGCAGGGCCGCGGCAACGGCCGCGGTGGTGGTCTTGGTGATCGACTTCATCAGTTCTCCAACAGTGGGTGGTGGCAGGCGGCGTAGTGCCCGGGCTGCACCTCGCGCAGTTCCGGTTCGACAGCGGCGCACTGGTCGGTGGCCAAGGGGCAACGGGTGCGGAATCGGCAACCCGAGGGGGGATCGAGGGGGGAGGGCAGCTCCGCGTCGACCTTGCGGACGGGCGTCACCGCCTCGTCGTCGAGAGTCGGGATCGACGACAGCAACAGCTGGGTGTAGGGGTGGGCGGGCCGGTCGTAGAGGTCGAGCGTCGGCGCGATCTCGCACAGTTTGCCGAGGTACATCACCGCGACCCGGTCGCTGATGTTGCGTACCACCCCGAGGTCGTGGGAGATGAACAACATGGTCAGGCCATAGCGGTCCTTCATGTCCTCGAGCAGGTTGAGGATCTGTGCCTGCACCGAGACATCGAGGGCGGAGACCGGCTCGTCGCACACGAGCAACTCCGGCTCGAGCACCAGGGCGCGGGCGATGGCGATGCGCTGGCACTGTCCTCCGGAGAACTCCGACGCGCGCCGGGTGCGGGCCCTGGCGGGGTCAAGGCCGACGGCCTCGAGGACGCCGTCGACGACCGTGGTGACCTCCTCCTTGGACATCTCGGGTCGTTGGATCCGCAGGCCCTCGGCCACGATGTCGCCGACCCTGCGCCTGGGGTTCAGCGAGGAGATCGGGTCCTGGAACACCATCTGCACGTGCCGGCGCTGCTCCTTGAGCGCGTCCCCGCTCAGCGTGCAGAGATCGATGTCCCGCAGTCGGACCGAACCCGACGTCGGCGCGGGCAGCTGCAGCACGCCGCGCCCGAGGCTGGACTTGCCGCAACCGGATTCGCCGACCAGGCCGAGGGTCTCGCCGCGCACGAGGTCGAGGCTGATGCCGGAGACGGCCCGCACGGTGCCCTTCGCGGTGGGGTACTCGACGACCACTCGGTCGAGCGTGACCATGGCGTCCTCGCGCAGGTGCGCGGTGCCGGTGCCTGCCATCAGTGCGCTCCGATCAGTTCGGTGGTGGACGAGTCGGGGTG
Source organism: Rhodococcus sp. NPDC054953 (assembly GCF_053609225.1). Taxonomy (NCBI): domain Bacteria; kingdom Bacillati; phylum Actinomycetota; class Actinomycetes; order Mycobacteriales; family Nocardiaceae; genus Rhodococcus; species Rhodococcus sp. NPDC054953. The sequence goes on from NZ_JBSGXD010000002.1 coordinate 95,185, forward strand.
GGATGGGCCGAGGGGGAAGTGGCACGCGGCGGGATGCTCACGCCGGTCGTCGAGGTGCAGCAGGGGCTCCTCGGTGCGGCAGCGGTCCCGGACATATCCGCAACGCGGCGCGAACCGGCACCCCGGCTCGAGGTGCAGCAGGTCCGGGGGCCGCCCGTCGATGGCCTGCAGTCGGGTATGCGGGGGCAGATCGGTGCGGGGTATCGACGCGAGCAGCGCCTCGGTGTAGGGGTGCCGGGCCTGTCCGCGCAGACCGGTCGTCGCGGCGGTCTCGATCAGTCGGCCGGCGTACATCACCCCGATCCGGTCGGTGTACCGAGAGACGACACCGAGGTCGTGGCTGACCAGGATCATCGCCATCTGTCGCTCCATCTGGATGGACTGCAGCAGTTCGAGGATCTCGTACTGCACGGTGACGTCCAGCGCTGTCGTCGGCTCGTCGGCGATCAGCAGGGTGGGATCGCAGGCCAGCGCGATCGCGATCCCGATGCGCTGGCGCATGCCGCCGGACAGCTGGTGTGGGTACTCGTCGAGCCGGCTGGCCGCGGAGGGGATGCGGACCAGATCCAACAGTTCGAGCGCCCGGGCCCGGGCTTGCTTCCGGCCGAGGCCGAGGTGGAATCGCAGTGGGTCGGTGATCTGGCTGCCGATGGTGCGCACTGGGTTCAGCGACGTCAGCGGGTCCTGGAAGATCATCGCGATCTCGGTGCCCCAGAAGTGCCGGGCCTGCTTGCGGTCGAGGCGGGTGACGTCCTTGCCGTCGAAGAGGATCCGGCTGTCCGGGTGCACCGTGGCCGCGGATGGCGCGATGCCCATGATCGACCGCACCAGCATCGACTTGCCCGAACCGGACTCGCCGACGATGCCGAGGCTCTGACCGCGATCGAGGGTCAGGTCGACGTCCGCGACGGCGGTCAGGGGACCGCCGGGGGTGGCGAGGGTGGTGCGCAGCTTGGTCACGGACAGCAACGGTGTGGGGTCGGACATCGAGTTCTCCTCGTTGCTACTGACGGATTTCACTCGGTGGGACGGCCGGGTGCGGCGCCTCGATATCGGAGATAAGAATCACTCTTAATCGGACGATGTGGTGAGTGTCACCGAACAATTGGGGGGTTGTCAAGGAAACTCCCACTCTGTTTAATGCACTGCATTGACGCGTCGTCGCGTCGACTTCTCCCGGAAGGGGTCCCTACCCTTGCTTCGCTACACGCTGGGCAAACTCGCCCATGTCGCGGTCGTGGTGGCGCTGGTCTCCACACTGACCTTCCTGATCCTCGAGTTCACCCCGGGTGACCCCGCTGCCGCGGTCGTGGGACCCAACGGCACGGCCGAGCAGTACGAGGCCGTGCGGGCCGAACTTGCCCTCGACGCGCCGGTTGCGGAGCGGTTCTTCGGCTGGGCGGGGTCGGCGCTCACCGGTGACCTTGGCACCTCGCTGCTGCCGCCGCGTCAGGACGTCACCGACATCATCATGTCCAAGCTGCCGGTGACCCTGGAACTGGCGCTGGTGGCGATCGTGCTGTCGCTCGCGATCGCCGTGCCGGTCGGGATCTGGTCCGCCTATCGTGCGGGCCGGACCTTCGACAGGGTGTCCTCGGCCGCGTCCTTCGCGTTGATCTCGACCCCCAGCTTCCTCGCCGGTCTGCTGCTGATCTACCTGTTCGTCTTCAACCACTCACTCGCCCAACAGATCATCATCGGTATCGGTGTCCTGATCGGTGCGGCCGTTGCGCTCGGGCCGATTCTCCGGCGCGGTGTTGGCGGCGCGCTCGGCGCCCGCTGGGGGCGGTCGTTGCTGGCAGGCATGGGTGTCGCCGCGGTGTTGTGCGTGATCGGGTACCTGCTGCCCGAGTTCCCGCGGCAGGGCTTCTCCCGGCTGACCGACCCGGCTGGCCTTGGGGAGAACCTGCGGACGGTCTTCCTGCCCGCGCTGACCCTGGCGTTGACCGAGATCGCGATCTTCACCCGGGTGCTGCGCACCGACATGATCTCCACGCTGCAGCAGGATTTCGTGCTCTCGGCCAAGGCTAAGGGCATGCCAGCCGGGCACGTCCTGGTCAAGGAGGCGTTGCGCCCGTCGACCGTCTCCCTGATCACCATCGCCGGCGTCAGCCTCGGGCGGCTGATCGGCGGCACCGTCGTGGTCGAGACCATGTTCAACCTCCCCGGCATGGGGACGATGATCGTCGAAGCCGTTCAGCTCAAGAACTTTCCCGTCGTCCAGGGTGGCGTGCTCGTCATCGCCATCGTCTACGTGCTGATCAATGCGCTCGTGGACATCGCATACGCCGCCATCGACCCGAGGATCCGCCGTGCCTGACACCCTGACCCCCGAATCCGTCCGGACCGCCCGCCCCGCCACCCCCGCAGTCGAGAGCAAACCCACGCCGCGCGTGACGCGCAGGCTCGACCTGGGCACCGCCTTGGCCCTGGCCTGGCTTGCCGTGGTCGCCCTGGCCGCCGTGGTCGCGGACTGGCTTCCGCTCAGCGAGTCCCGCGACCCATCGAAGACCCTGCTCACCCCGTCGATGCAGCCGCCGAACCTGTTGTCCGCCAACCCGCTCGGCACCGACAAGCAGGGTCTCGACCTGCTCGGCGGGCTGATCTACGGGGCCCGGGTCTCGCTGATCGTTGGCCTCGGCGGAGTGATCTGCGGGGTGTTGGTCGGCGGGGCGATCGGGATCGTCGCCGGCTACTATCGCGGCCGCACGGACACCCTGGTCTCGGTGCTCAGCGACACGATGCTGGCGTTCCCGCCGCTGATCCTGCTGATGGCCCTGGTGACGATCCTCGAGCCCAACGTCCGCAACGTCGCGATCGCGCTCGGCATCATGGTGGTGCCCACCTACATCCGGCTGGTGCGGGCCAACACCATGAGCCTGCGTTCTCGCGAGTTCGTCACCGCGGCCCGATCTCTCGGGGCGAGTAACCGCAGGATCATGGTCCGGGAGATCGCACCGAACCTGGTCCTGCCGGTGCTTTCGTACAGCTTCATGGTGGTCGCGGTGCTGATCGTCGCGGAGGCCTCGCTCAGCTACCTCGGGTTGAGCATTCCCCGTCCCGAGCCGACGTGGGGAAACATGATCGCCGCAGGCCAGAGCGAGTTCCAGGACAACCCGTACCTGGTGCTGGTCCCCGGTGCCGCGCTCTTCCTGACGGTGTTCTCGCTCAACCGGATCGGGGAAACCGCGCGAAAGTTGTGGGATCCGACCGCGAGCAAGCTCTAGCCCGAGGAGCTACGCTCTGAACGATCTGTTAAGACACTGATTTAGCGGGGTGTAACAATGGTGTCGAACCAAGTTAGTGCCAAGGATGTCATGATCGAGGTCGCCGAACGCATGTTCGCCGAACGCGGTCTGGACGGGGTATCCATGCGGGATATCGCCTCGGCGGCCGGGCAGAAGAACAACTCGGCCGTGCAATATCACTTCGGTGGCCGGGACGGGCTCATCTTTGAGGTGTTCCGCCGCCGGATGGCGACCGTCAACGCCGCTCGCGAGCAGTTCATCGCCACTATCGACGCCGAGGGCCGGGGCAAGGACGTGCGCGCCCTCGTCGAGGCGGTGGTGGTTCCCCTTGCGGACTACATCGCCGAACGCGGTGTCGATTCCTACTATGCCCAGTTCCTGGTTCGGGTGTCGCCGGCCATCGACTTCGACGAACCCGACATGGCCGGCATCTCCGCGGGCAGCAGGGAGGTCTCCCGACGCCTGATGGGCGTCCTCGGCCACCTGCCGCGCCGGGTGGCGGTGGCTCGGGTGGACCTGATGCTCAACATGGCGGTCTCCGCGCTCGCGACCTTCGAGCAACGCCATGCGAGCGGAAACATCGTGGTGCACACGAGTTTCGAGGACACCGTGCACCACGTGATCGACATGTCAGTGGGGGCGCTGGGCGCTCCCTGTTCGGACACGGATTGAGTCGGCGACGCCCGGCGCCCAACATCTACGGAGGAAACTTGTCAACTCTGACCACGTCGCGGACGGTGGAGATCGGTGGGCACTCCATCGAGTTCGGTCCACGCGGAATGCGGTTGAACGCGGACGGTGTCGAATCGATGCCGTACGAGCGATTCGAGGTTCGGCCGGTGACGCCGTTCATCGGGGCGGAGATCCATGGGGTGGATCTGCGGGACCCGAGTGCGGAGGTGATCGACGACCTGCGCCGGGCACTGCTCGAGTGGAAGGTGATCGTCTTCCGCGATCAGGACATCAGCAGTGTGCAGCATCGCGACTTCGCCCGGAACTGGGGTGAATTGGAGGTACACCCGCTGCTCCCGCAGGGCGAGGTGCCCTCGGTGGTCCGGTTCGAGCGCGGCGAGGACAGTCCGGGCACCGAGAACATCTGGCACGTCGACGTGACGTGGCAGCAGCGTCCACCGCTCGGATCCGTGCTCCGTGCCATCGACGTGCCCCCGGCAGGTGGCGACACGCTCTGGGCGGACATGGGTAACGCCTACGACTGCCTGTCCGACGAGGTCAAGGCTCGGATCGACGGCCTCGAGGCCGTGCACGACTTCATGCCCTCGTTCGGTCGCTCGATGTCCCCGGAGAAGCAGGCCCAGATGCAGGAGCTGTACCCGCCGGTGCGGCACCCGATGGTGCGGACCCACCCGGAGACCGGCCGCAAGACGCTGTTCGTGAACAGCCTGTTCACCACCCACATCCCCGACCTCGACCCGGAGGAAGGGGAAGCGCTGCTGCGGCACCTCTTCGACCAGGCCAAGGTCCCGGACTTTCAGTGCCGGTTCCGCTGGCAACCGAATTCCATTGCCTTCTGGGATAACCGGGCCACCCAGCACTACGCGGCCAGCGACTACTTCCCGCACCGGAGGGTGATGGAGCGGGTGGCGATTCTCGGCGATGTCCCGCGCTGACCTCCTGGACACGGAGCGGGTAGCGGGTACCGGACCCGCGGGCAGCGGGCGGTGGCGACCGCGCGCACTACGGGACGGCGACGATCCGGATCCGCGGTTCACCCTCGCCAACGAGCGCACCTTCCTTGCCTGGATGCGGACGGCGATGGGGTTGATCGCCGGCGCGGTGGGATTCGAGGCGTTTGGCGCCGAGATCGTCCGGCCTGCGGTGCAACTGGTGCTCGTGTTGGGCATGCTTGCGGGAGCAGCCGTGATCGCCGGCTTCGCGTTCGTTCGCTGGCTCGGTGTCGAGCGCGCGATGCGGATGGGGCGGAGCCTGCCGGTCCCGTCCCTGGGTGCGCTGGTGGCTGTGCTGGTGGGCGGGGTCGCGCTGGCACTGCTCGCGGTCCTGACGATCGGGTGAACGTCGGCGTGCGCGTTGACCCCGGTCTGCAGCCGGAACGGACGACGCTGTCCTGGGTACGGTCGGCGTCCGCTCTCGCCGCACTGGGCGCGATCTATCTCCGATGTGTGCCCGCGGCGGGCGGTGCGACGGCGGCGGTCGGCGTCGCGATGCTGGTGGGTGCGGGGGCGCTGCTTGCCTCCGCACCCCGGCGACACCGGCGGGTGTGTGGCGAGTTCGCGAGGGGGCGCGTACGGGCGGAGTTGGGGGGAAACGTCCTCCTGCTCGTGATCGTGCTCGTCGCGGCAGGCGCGGGCGCGGTCACGATCGGCTACGGAACAGCGTGAGACACCGCGTGCTGTTGTGCGTCGTCGCGCCTTCGGGTGATCACCCACCCGACCAGCGCCGCGACCGGGAACATGACCACGCCGTACACCGCCGCCGGGACCGCGATGCGGGTGCTGTCGAGGAGGCTGATGGCGATCGTGATCGCCAGGGTGCTGTTGTGGATCCCGATCTCCATGGCGCAGGCAATGGACTGCCGATCGGAGACGCGCAGCGCCCGCGGGACGAGGTACCCGATGGCCAGGCTCGCCAGGCAGAAGATCAACACGACCAGCCCGACGTCCGCGAGGTAGCCGCCGACGTTCTCCCGTTCGGCGGCGACGGTGCCGACGATGACCAGCGCCAACACCACGGCCGACCCGATCCGCACCGGACGATCCATCCGGTCCGCGAACACGGGACGGATCCGGCGCACCCACACGCCGAGCGCGACCGGCACCAGCACGATCGCGAAGATCTGCACCACCTTGGCGAACTGCAGCCCCAGTTCGCCGCCCTCGGACGGCTCGAAGTAGCCGATCGCGAGGTTGGTGACGAGCGGCAGCGTGACCACCGCGATCACGGAGTTGACCGCGGTGAGCGTGACGTTGAGCGCGACGTCGCCGCGGAACAGGTGCGAGAACAGGTTCGCCGTCGTCCCGCCCGGTGACGCGGCGAGCAACATCATGCCGACCGCGAGAAGCGGGGACAGGCCGAACGCGAGTACCAGCCCGAACGCGATCGCCGGGAGCACCAGCAGCTGGCAGACCAGCGCGATCGCGACCGCCCGCGGATGCCGGGCGACGCGGGCGAAGTCGGCGACCGTGAGCGACAGGCCGAGCCCGAACATGATGATCGCCAGCGCGATCGGAAGGGCGGTCGTGGCGAGCGCGGAATCCATGGAGCCCCATCGAGGTCGGCGGCGGGCGGGTGCTCACGATATCGACCGCCGGTCCCCATCCGTGGAGGAACAGGACAATTCGGGGCATGGTGGACGGTGGCCCGCCCGCCGGGGTACCGGTGGTCGGGATTGCCATGCGCCGAACGCGGCCCGCGCGGTAGTGATGACGTGCACCCGACTACGAGGAGGACAACGACATGGGCGAGTTCGACGGCAAGGTCGCACTGATCACGGGCGGCGCCAGGGGGCAGGGCCGCGCGCACGCGGTCGCGTTCGCCGAGCAGGGTGCCGACGTGGTGATTTGCGACCGCTGCGAGGACAGCGACGTGGTCTTCTACCCGCTCGCCACCGAGGCGGACCTCGCCGAGACCGCGCGCCTGGTCGAGGCCGCCGGCCGGCGTTGCATCGCGGTCAAGGCCGACACCGCGGATCGGGCCGCGATGGACGCCCTCGTCGCGCGCGCCGAGGCCGAGTTCGGCAGCGTCGACATCGCGGTCGCGAATGCGGGCGTTTCGGTGGCCGCACCGGTCCAGTCGATGACCTCGGCGCAGTGGAACGAGGCGATCGCCAGCAACCTGACCGGTGTCTTCAACACCATCGGCGCGGTGGCGCCGGGCATGATCTCCCGCGGGTATGGCCGGATCGTGACGATCTCGTCGATGCTCGGCCGCGCAGGCAACACCAACATGGCGGCGTACTCCGCATCGAAGTGGGGTGTGATCGGCCTGACCAAGAGTTCGGCGCTCGACCTCGCCCAGGACGGCATCACCGTCAACGCGATCTCCCCTGGCAACATCTCGACGCCGATGATTCACAACGCCGCCCTGTACTCGATGATGCGCCCCGACCTCGAGTCCCCGACCCGCGACGACGTCGCCCCGGTGTTCGAGTCGCTGCACGCGCAGCCGGTGCCGTGGCTCGACCCGACCGAGATCACCCGCGCGGTCCTGTTCTTCGCGGCGGAGGCCAGCGCCCACATCAGCGGCACCGTGCTGCCCATCGACGCAGGCAACGCCGCGCGTGTGACCGGGTGACGGTCGGCGTCGCGGCGCCCGACGTCTCGACCGGTGCGGCGCGCCAACGCCTGATCGTCGCGGTGCTGAGCCTGACCGGTGTGGTCGTCGCGCTCCAGCAGACGCTGGTGGTGCCGATCCTTCCTGCGTTCAGCTCGGCGCTGGGCGTGTCGCACACCACGACATCCTGGTTGGTGACCGCGACGCTGCTGACCGGGGCGGTGGCCACACCCCTGATCGGCAGGCTCGCCGACCTGACCGGCAAGCGGAAGATGATGCTGCTGTGCCTGGTCGTGATGGTCGGCGGGTCGGTGGTCGCGGCGCTCGGGCAGAGCTTTCCGATGGTGGTGGCCGGTCGGGTGATGCAGGGATTCGCGATCGCGCTGCTGCCGGTCGGGATCGGTCTGTTGCGCGATGTGCTCGAGCCCGCCCGCCTCGGCGGTGCGGTCGCGCTGATGAGCGGCACCCTCGGGATCGGCGGCATGATCGGCATGCCGATGGCCGGTGTCATCTACGCGCACCTCGGCTGGCAGGCGCTGTTCTGGGTCTCCGGCGGTGTCGGTGTGCTGCTGGCGATCCTGTTGCCGCTCACCGTCCCCGAGTCGACGGTCCGGGCGAGGGGACGATTCGACATCGCCGGCGCGGTGCTGCTGACCACCGGGCTGACGGCCCTGCTGCTCGCCATCTCGAAGGGCGGGCAGTGGGGCTGGGGTGCCCCGGTCACGGTGGGATGCGTGGTGGGCGGCGCGCTGACCCTGACGGTGTGGGTATGGCTCGAACTGCGCATCCCGGACCCGCTGGTCGACCTGCGGACCTCGTTGCTGCCTCCGGTACTCATCTCCAATGTGTGTGCGGTCCTGCTTGGTTTCGCGATGTTCCTCAGCGCGTACACGGCGACGCAGGAATTGCAGGCCCCCGTCGAATCCGGTTATGGCCCCGGGCTGTCCGAGGCGGCGGCCGGGCTGGCGATGATGCCGGGCGGGCTGCTGATGGTGGTGCTGGCCCCGCTGTCGGCGCGGATGACGAGGCGCCGCGGCGCCCGAGTCACCCTGGTCGTCGGGGCGATCGTCATCGCGGCGGGCTACCTCCTGCGGGCGGTGCTCGGGCCGTCGGTCGCGAACGTGACCGTTAGCGCCGCCATGATCTCCGGCGGGGTGGCGTTGACGCTGGCGGCGATGCCGGTGTTGATCACCGACGCGGTCCCGGTGGACCAGACCGCGACCGCGAACGCCGTCAACGGGCTGCTCCGATCCGTCGGCACCTCGTCGGCGGCCGCGGTCGGAGCGGCGGTACTCGCCGCGTCCACCCTCACCGTCTCGGGGGTGACGGTACCGACGCTGGGGGCCTTCACCGCCATGTACTGGATCGGTGCCGCGGTGTCGGTGGCGGCGGTCCTCGTCGCGCTGCTTCCGCTGCGGGGACGCTGACCGGCCGAAGGCCCGGTGCCGCAGCGGCACCGGGCCTTCGGCCGGGGAGCGTGGATCAGGGCAGCAGCTGGTCCATGAACGAATTGCTGTACACCTTGTGCGGGTCGAACTCGTTGAACACCTGCACGGCGGTGTCCCAGTTGTCGGATGCGGGAAGGCCGTCGCGGTAGCTCTTCGGCAGCGCGCCGCTGATGATGCCGCCGTCGGTGTACGGCTTGTCCGGGCCGAACGCCCAGCCCTTCGACCACTCGGGACGGAAGGTGTAGTCGGCGCCCGTGTAGTGCGAGCGCATCCACTGCTCCATCTCGCGGTAGAACGCGAACATGCCGGGGGTGCCGGGCACGCCGAGCACGTTCAGCCAGATCGCGGTGTCCCATTCGGGGCGGTCCGGGCGCGGCCGCATCGCGGAGATCGTCGGCGCGCCTGCCGAGTCGACGAGCACGTCCGCGGCCTCGTCGAGACCGCAGCAGCGAATCTCGACCGGGCCGTTGAGCGGGAATTCGCCCTTGCCGCGGTAGTACTCGATCCGCTCGTTGAACCAGTGCGTGAAGTCGTGGATCACCTGACCGATGTTCGCCCGGCTGGTGATGACGGCGCCGCCGCCCTCGGTCAGCCGCAGCGTGGTCGCCTTGATGTAGAACTGGACGTCCTTCGACCAGCCCCAGATGTCGGTCGAGTTGGTGGCGGCCAGTCCCGCGACGGTGACCCCGTACATCGCGGGGCCGAAGAGCGGCGCGATGCCCGGCACGCCCGCGTTCATCTGACCGATCATGTCGGTGATCGGTTCGGGCAGGTTGTCGGAGAACGGGTAGTTGTAGGGCCCGGTGACCTCGCGGGACCCGGCGGGCTTGTCCGGGGCCACCGTCCACACCTTCAGCCACGGCTTGTCGGTGAACGGGTACCAGATGGCCTCGACGCCGCCGTCGGACTTGACGAAACTCTCGAAGGTGCGACCGTCCGCGCCCTTGGCGCCGAACATTTCCTCCCACCCGATGTCGGTGATGCTCCGGCAGCGCATCCGGAAGTTCGGCCCGGCCTGCATCGTCACCGACGTGATGAAGGTGCGCCCGAGTCCGGCCAGCAGCGGCTTGATCTTGGGATCGCTGCGGGAGAACGTGCGTTCCGCGTACTCGGTGCCGTTCCACACCACCGCGGTCAGTTCGGTGACGAGGTTCGACAGCGACCCGTAGGTGTGACCCTTCATCGCGCTCTGCCCGTCCGCGGGCAGGGCGGCGCCGTGCGCATCCACCGCGAGGCAGCCCGCGATGGTCAGCACACCCGGCGCGGGCAGGTTCGCCCAGCCGAGCCCCTTGTCCTGCAGCGCGCTGGTGATGGCGCCGAGGGTGGCGCCCGGTCCCGCGGTGACGGTGGCCGGGCTGCCCGCGTTGACCGCGATGCTCGCCAGGTGCGTGGTGGTGTCGGCGAGGATCACCTTGTCGACGTTGGCACCGTTCTCCACGGTGAGCGGGGTCCAGCCGTGCATCGCCCCGCGGGGACGGATGGTGTAGCCGTTCTTGTGCGCCCAGTTGGTCAGTCGGACAACGTCACCGGCGTTACGGGGGAACGCGGTCCAGGTGGCGTCCAGCATGATCTCCTTGGACCAGTTCTGGTACGCCTGCTGGGCGAGTTCGATGTCGGTCGGGAAGTCCGGCGGCGCGGGCAGCGTTGCGCCGCCAGCGGACCCGGACCCGGAGCCGAGCGATCCGGTGTCGAGGGGGAGGGCGTAGACCGGGGTCCACCCGCCCATCGCGGTGACCGCGAGGGCACCCGCGCCCGCGGTGAGGAAGCCGCGCCGGGAGAACCCGGTGGCGTTGTCCGATTTCGGCATGCAAGTACTCCAGTCGTAACGAGGGGGGTGAGACCGAGCGAGGGCGCGCGTCCCGACAGCGCTGACCCGGAAGTTTAGGCGAGCGTAAGAACCACGTCTGCCAAAGCGGGCGAATTCTCGCGCGCCGGAACGGAAGCCGAGATCAGCAGCCGGTCCCGTTCCGCCCAGATTCGCACCAGCAGGGTCTCCCCGGGGTAGACCACACCGGCGAACCGGGCCTTGTAGCCCTTCACCCTCGACGCGTCGGCGGCCAGCGCGGTGTCCACCGCGGCCTTGCAGACGATGCCGTAGGTGCACAGCCCGTGCAGGATCGGGGCGGGGAACCCTGCACCGGTGGCGAAGTCGGGATCCGAGTGCAGCGGGTTACGGTCCCCGCACATCCGGTACAGCAGCGCCTGCTGCGGCAGGGTGGCGATCTCGACCTCGTGGTCCGGCGCGCGATCCGGAAGGGCGACCGCCTCGGACGGTCCGCGCTCACCGCCGAATCCACCCTCGCCGCGGGCGAAGATGGACGACCGGGCGGTCCACAGCGGGTTGCCGTCGGGATCGGTGGTGACCGATTCCTGCACGATCACCGCGGCCTTGCCCTTGTCCCAGACCTCGGCGATCCGGGTCGTGGTGCGGCCCTTGCCGGATGCCGGGATCGGCTGGTGCACGGTGACTTCCTGGCTGCCGTGCACGACCTTGGCGAGGTCGATCTCGACGCCGGGGAAGGAGACCTTCGGGGCCTCGGTGGCGTGGATGTTCGCGACGACGGTGGCGAAGGTCGGCAGCACCTGCGGGGCGGCGTCGTCGAGGTAGCGCAGTTCGGCGGCGTCGAGCGGACGCACGCCCGCACCGACACCGAGGTGGTAGAGCTGGACGTCCGAGGCGGTCCAGGTGAAGTCCTGGGCCGGGAGTTCGGCGCCGATCGCGATCGAGGGGTCGATGGGCACGAATGGATCCTGTTCTGTCGTGGGTAGCGGTGCGCCGTGCGTCCGGCCCCACCCCACAAACAAAGACCACCATACAGAGAGAGACGGAAATCGAAGTGC
>NZ_JBSGXD010000002.1:106979-146295 GCF_053609225.1 Rhodococcus sp. NPDC054953
GTGGGGGGGGGGGGGTGTGTTGGGTTAGGCCCAGGGAGGGGAGCTGGGCCACGTGGCGCACGGGGGAGATCTAGTTAGCGACGACGTCGCCCGCCGAGGCGGCGTCCTTCGCGCGCTTGGCCGCATCGAGAACCGCGAGGTACCCGAAGGTCATCGCGGGGCCGATGGTGGCGCCGGGGCCCGCGTAGGTGTGGCCCATGACCGGCGAGCTGGCGTTGCCCGCGGCGTACAGGCCCTCGATCCAGCTGCCGTCCTCGCGCAGGGCGCGGCCGTCGACGTCGGTGCAGATGCCGCCCTTGGTGCCGAGGTCACCGGGGACCATCTTGATCGCGTAGAACGGCGCCTTGCCGATCTCGGCGAGGCTCGGGTTCGGCAGCCGGGGGTCACCGTAGTAGTGGTCGTAGCCGCTGTCGCCGCGCCCGAAGTCCTCGTCCTTGCCGTTGCGCGCGAACCCGTTGAAGCGCTCCACCTCGGCGGTCAGCGCGTCGACCGGCAGGCCCGCCTTCTCGGCGAGCTCGGCGATCGTGTTGGCCTTGACCACGATTCCGGCCTTGAGCCAGCGGCCGGGGAACGGGGTGCGCGGGGTGATGCCCGCGAAGGTGTAGCGGTTGCGGTAGCGCTGGTCGAGGATCATCCAGGTCGGGATGTTCTCGCCGGGGCCCTCGCCCTGACCGTAGGTGCCGCCGTACATGGTGTGCACGGCCTCGACGTACGGGGCAGCCTCGTTGCCGAACCGCTTGCCTGCGGTGTTGACCATCATGCAGCCGGGCAGGGTGCGCTCGGACAGCGCGAACCACGGGCCACCGGTCAGCGGGATGGACGGACCCCACCAGGCGTCGTCCATGAAATCGACCGCCGCGCCCAGCTTCTGGCCTGCGATGATGCCGTCACCGGTGTTCGCCTTGGCGCCGACCGTCCATTCCGTTCCGATCGGGGCGCGCTGGTACTTCTTGCGCATCTCGTCGTTGTGCTCGAAGCCGCCGGAGCCGAGGACGACACCGTGCCTGGCGTGGATGACCTGCTCGGTACCGTCGATCAGCACCTTGACGCCCCGCACCGCGTCGCCCTCGGTGTAGAGCTCGGTCAGCGGGGTGTTCAGCAGGATCGGCACCCCGGCGTCGCGCAGGCCGAGGCGCAGGCCCGCGACCAGCGCCTGCCCACGCACCAGCAGATCCTTGCCGGTCGCCTTGGCCTTGAGGAAGCGCATGCCGACCTTCATCGCGCGCATCGGGCCGCGGCGGTTGCGCATCAGCAGGTTGAGCCACTTGTAGTCGGCCTGGGTGATGACGAAGTTCTTGGGGCCCTTGACGTAGTCGGGCTCAAGGTTCTTGCGGTCCTCGCCGAGCCGGTTGCCGTCGAACACCTGGGGCTCGACCGACCGGCCGCCGAGGCGGCCGCCGGGGGCCTCCGGGTAGTAGTCCGAATAGCCCGGTACCCACTGCAGTTCGAGGGCGCTGTTGCGCAGGACGAACGAGAGCATCTCCGGTCCGCGATCGATGTAGGTGTCGATCCGCTCCGGCTCGACGACGTCGCCGATGATGCTGTGCAGGTACTTGCGCGCGTCCTCGACGGTGTCGGTGACGCCGTCGCGCTGCAGCACCTCGTTGTTGGGGATCCAGACTCCACCACCGGACCGGGCGGTGGATCCGCCGTAGTGGGCGGCCTTCTCGACGATGACCGCGCTGAGGCCGTGGTGTGCGGCGGTCAGGGCCGCGGTCATGCCCGCCGCGCCGCTGCCGACGACGACGATGTCGTATTCCTGCTTGCTCATGTAGAACACGTTATAGAATGATGTAGGGGTAGGTCCATGCTTTCTGCCAGGAACTATTCCGGACTACCGCGGAACGGCCTGGTCACGAACGGCAACACGTTCAGTTGCGGAAAAGGGGATGCCCGGTGTCCTGGGACATGTCAACCGACGTCGTGGTCGTCGGATGTGGGGTCGCCGGTGCGTCGGCGGCCATCGAGGCCATCGACGCGGGCGCGGAGGTCGTCGCCCTCGACCGGTTCGCCGGCGGCGGGGCAAGCACCATCTCCGGAGGCATCGTCTACGCGGGCGGCGGCACCTCGGTGCAGCGTGCGGCGGGCGTGGCGGACACCGTCGACGCGATGTTCGCCTACCTGAGCCTCGAGGTCGGGGATGCGGTCCGGCCCGAGACGCTGCGCCGATTCTGCGAGAACAGCGCGTCGACGGTGGACTGGCTGCAGGCGAACGGGGTTCCGTTCGAGGGATCGCTGTGCCCATACAAGACGTCCTATCCCACCGACCGGCACTACCTGTACTACTCCGGGAGTGAGGCGGCGGGCGGCTTCCGCGACGCCGCGGTGCCCGCCCCGCGCGGGCACCGCCCGAAGGGCAAGGGCACCTCCGGGAAGATGCTCTACCGCCCGCTGGTCGAGTCCGCGCTGGCCAAGGGGATGCGGCTGGAAACGCAGACCAGGGCGGTTCGGCTGGTCACCGACGACGCCGGCGCGGTGACCGGGGTCGAGTGCCTGAGCCTGCGGGACGCGCCCGCCGGGGTGCGGGCCAGGCACGCGCGGTTCGCGGCACTGTCCTCGAAGCCGGGCGTCTACTTTCCGCCGCTGCGCAAGGCGATGGACCGGCAGATGGCGCGGATCGAGGAGCGGTACGCGCGGCCCTTCCGAATCGAGGCCCGGTCCGGCGTGATCCTCAGCGCGGGTGGCTTCTTCGCGAACCGGGCGATGGTCGCCGAGCACGCCCCGCGCTACCTCGGCGGGCTGCCGCTCGGCACCTCCGGCGACGACGGCAGCGGCATCGCGCTCGGGGAGTCGGTCGGCGGCGCGACCGACAAGCTCTCGAACGTCTCGGCATGGCGGTTCATCGTGCCGCCGACCGCCTTCCTCGGATCGATCCTGGTCGATCGACGGGGCAACCGGATCGTCGACGAGTCCCGCTATGGGGCGGCCCTGGGGCACGCGATGATCGCCGAGGGGGACGGGCACGGCTGGCTGGTAGCCGACGCCGACCTGGTGACCGAGGCGCGGTCGCAGATGGGCAGCCGGACCACCTGGTTCCAGCGGGTGCAGTCCGAGACGATGACGCGGATCGACGGCACCACCGCGGGCACGCTCGACGAGCTCGCCGCGAAGGTGGGCATCGATCCGGCCGGCCTCGCCGCCACCGTTGCCGCACACAACGAGGCGATCGTCGCCGGGGCGACCGATCCGATGGGCAAGCCGGACGAATTTCGCCGCCCGATCCTGGCCGCGCCGTTCTCGATGTACGACGTGTCCCTGAAGAAGAGCCTGTCGAATCCGCTGCCAATGATCACGCTCGGCGGACTGGTCGTCGACGAGGACAGCGGCGAGGTGCTCGACCGGGACGGCGACCCGATCGTCGGACTGTACGCGGCGGGGCGGACCGCGGTCGGCATCTGCTCGAACTCCTACGTCAGCGGGCTGTCGCTGGCGGATGCCGTGTTCTCCGGTCGCCGGGCCGCATCACACGTTTCCCGTCGCGGAGTTCCCCGTTCCGGTACGGTCGCCGGCACCTGATTGCCGAATGCCACCATGAGGAACGACTATTGCTCACCTCCGATCTGCGTCTCACGGTCGCGGACCTGCTGCACGCCGCCGAGAAGGGGCTCGCCCCGATAGCGCCCCTTTCGGTGACGTACCCCGCGATCGATGTTGCCGACTCGTATGAGATCCAGCTGATCAACATTCGCCGTCGCATCGCCGCGGGGGAGCGGGTGGTCGGGCACAAGGTCGGGCTGACCGCCGAGGCGATGCAGCAGATGTTCGGCGTCACCGAACCGGATTACGGGCACCTGTTCGACACCAGGGAACTGCGCGAGGACGCGCCGGTCCCGTGCGCGAACTACCTGCTGCCGCGGGTGGAGGTCGAGGTGGCCTTCATTCTCGGCGCGGACCTGCCCGGTGCCGGGTGCACGGCCGACGACGTGCTGCGGGCAACGGAATTCGTGATTCCGTCCGTCGAACTGATCGACTCCCGCATCGTGGACTGGCAGATCGGGCTGGTCGACACGATCGCCGACAACGCCTCGTACGCCGGCCACGCGATCGGGGCGGCCCGGGTCCGGCCCGCCGATATCGACGTGACCGCGATCGACGCCACCCTCACGGTCAACGGTGAGCAGGTCGCGGCCGGGCGCAGTGATGCGGTGCTCGGCAACCCGGCCGCCGCGGTGGCCTGGCTCGCCAGGGAGGTTGCCGACTACGGCGTTCGCCTCCGGGCCGGGGACATCGTGCTGCCCGGATCGTGCACGCGGGCGGTCGATGTCCGGCCGGGTGACCGGGTCCGTGCGGACTTCACCGGGCTCGGATCGGTGTCGCTGCAGTTCGTCTAGCCGTCCTCCGGCGGCCAGGCCGGCAAACGGTGAAGGGCACTTTCGCCCGGCCAGGCCGGGTAAAAGTGCCCTTCACCATGTGGGGGTGCGGGTGGCGGTCAGGGATTCGGGTCCCGGACCTCGACGATGCCCTCGAGCACCGCGTGGTTGATGCTCGCGACCAGGCGCGGGCAGGTCTGCCGGGACCCGGTGCTCCCGCCCGCGCCCGCGAACTCCGGGCACACCGTTGCCGGATCGGACTGCCACTGGATGCTGGTGTGGTTGAAGCTGTTCTTGCGGACCAGCACACAGGTGTGGCAGCTGCGGCACTCCACCTCCTGCAGCCCATCCTCGAGATAGGTGTGCAGGTCGACGGCGGTCTGCGCGCGAATGGCCTCGACCCGGGCCGGGTTGTCCGCGAAGTCCGGGGCCTTGGACCAGGTCGAGGTCATCGTCTACACGCCCGTCTTGTTGTCGGATTCGGCGGCGGCCTTCTCCTCGGCCTGGCGGGCGAGGTTTGCGTCGACCTCGCGCTGCCACGCCTCGACGGCCTTGGTGGTGTCGATCTCGAACTCGAAGCGCTGCGTCATCTTCTCGTCGACGTCGGCGATGTCGACGTAGAACTGCTCGTACCACCGGCGCAGCTGGTAGACCGGGCCGTCTTCCTCGCAGAGGAGCGGGTTCTCGATCTTGCTCTTGTTCTTCCAGATCGCGACGTCCTGCTCGAAGCCCATCGCGACGCCCTCGGTGAACTTGCGGGCGAGCTTGACCGAGGTGGCCTCGTCCAGGCCCTTGGGCTTCTCGACGCTCACGCCGTACATCAGCATGAACGAGTCCTGGGTGATCGGGTAGTGGCAGTTGATCAGCAGGCTCTCGACCTTGAACCCGCTGTAGTTGTTGTGCAGCCAGTTCACCATGAAGGACGGTCCGAAGTACGACGCCTCGGAGTCCAGCACCGAGTCGCCGTACTGGGTGCCCATGGTCCCGACGTCGGGCCTGCCGTGGTTCTGCAGGTACTGCGTCGCGACGTGACCCTCGAAGACGTTCTTGAAGTACTTCGGGAAGCCGAAGTGCACGTAGAAGAAGTGCGCCATGTCCACGACGTTGTCGACGATCTCGCGGCAGTTGGAGCCCTTGACCTCGAGCCGGTGCCACTCCCAGTCGGTCCACTCGTCGGTGAGCACCTCCGGAAGCTCCGGAATGGTGACGTCCTCCGGCGGCTGGTTGCCCTCCGCGTCGTGCCACACGTACAGCATCTTGTTGCGCTGCAGGGTGGTCCACGACCGGGTGCGCGCCAGCGGCGGAACCCGGCGGGCGTAGGGGATGTCGGTGCACTTGCCGTTGCCGCCCCAGCGCCAGTCATGGAACGGGCAGGCCACCGAGTCGCCCTTGATGCTGCCCTGGCTGAGATCGCCACCCATGTGCCTGCAGTACGCGTCGAGGACGTTCAGCTTGCCCTCGCTGTCGGCGAAGACGACGAGCTTGGTGCCGAACGCCTCCACCGCGTGTGGCTTGCCGTCCTGGAACTCTCGCTCGAGTCCGATGCAGTGCCAACCGCGGGCGAACCGGGTCGGCGTGGTGCCCACGTCGATTTCCCGCACCTTGCGGGGGGTGGGTGCGCCGCTCGTCTGCGTCATCTCTGCCCTCACATCCCTTCGTCTTCCTGTACTAGAACACGTTATAGAACCCGGCAGCATTTCGCTAGATTTCACGGCGAGTCGGTCGTGTCGTGAACGTCTGACCTGCGCTGCATCGCTCCTCTCGACACAAATGGGAACGTGTTCTAGTCTCAGGTGCGAAGGTGAACCGCCTGCAATGCGAGATCCACGCGCGGCGCGTATCGACACCCCCAACCGACATACACCCATATCGACACACATGAGGGAGCGACCAGTGAGTGAGCACGACAGTCACGTGGTGATGGAGAAGCTGAACGAGCTACTGCCGGCCTTCCGCGAGCGTGCCCAGGAGACCGAGGATCTGCGTCGCATCCCGGACGAGTCGATCAAGGCGTTGCAGGAGGCGGGCTTCTTCAAGCTGCTGCAGCCGAAGCAGTGGGGCGGATACGAGGCCGATCCGGTCACCTTCTACACCGCGGTCCGCAACATCGCGAGCGCCTGCGGCTCCACCGGCTGGGTCGCCGGCATCATCGGCGTGCACAACTGGCACCTGGCGCTGTTCGACCAGCAGGCGCAGGAGGACGTGTGGGGCACGGACACCGACGTCCGGATCTCCTCGTCCTACGCGCCGATGGGTGCCGGTGAGGTCGTCGACGGCGGATACAAGGTCAACGGCTCCTGGGCCTGGTCCTCGGGCTCCGATCACGCGACGTGGGTCGTCGTCGGCGGTCCGGTCATCAAGGACGGCCGCCCGGTCGACTTCGGCAGCTTCCTGATCCCGCGCGAGGACTACGAGATCGACGACGTGTGGAACGTGGTCGGCCTGCGCGGCACCGGCTCGAACACCGTCGTCGTCAAGGACGTTTTCGTGCCCCGGCACCGCTTCCTGAGCTTCAAGGCGATGAGCGACCTGACCGCGCCCGGTCTGCAGCAGAACACCGCCCCGGTCTACAAGATGCCGTGGGGCACCATCCATCCCACCACTATCTCCACCCCGATCGTCGGCATGGCCTACGGCGCGTACGACGCCCACGTCGAGCACCAGGGCAAGCGGGTCCGCGCCGCGTACGCGGGCGAGAAGGCCAAGGACGATCCGTTCGCCAAGATCCGGATCGCCCAGGCCTCCAGCGACATCGACGCCGCCTGGCGTCAGCTGTCCGGCAACGTCGCCGATGAGTACGCCCTCCTGTTGGCGGGCAAGGAGATCCCGATCGAGCTGCGACTGGCTGCCCGACGAGACCAGGTCCGCGCCACCGCGCGGGCGATCGCGTCGATCGACCTGCTCTTCGAGAACTCCGGTGCCACCGCCCTCGCGAACGGCACCCCGATCCAGCGCTTCTGGCGTGACGCCCACGCAGGCCGGGTGCATGCGGCCAACGACGCCGAGCGGGCCTACGTGATGTTCGGTGGCGCCGAATTCGGCCTGCCGCTGACCGACACGATGGTCTAGGAGAACGCCCGTGACAGTTACCGACGAACTCACGTACGAGTCGACTTCCCGGTTCGCCCAGGTCCGCGAGGATCTGAAGCTGCACTACCACGAGGCGGGCGTCGGCAACGGCCCCACCATCGTGCTGCTGCACGGCGGCGGCCCCGGTGCGTCGTCGTGGTCCAACTTCGCCAAGAACATTCCGGTCCTTGCGGAGCGATTCCACGTCATCGCGGTCGATCAGCCCGGCTACGGCCGCTCCGACAAGCCGACCGAGCACCCGCAGTACTTCCGGCACAGTGCATCGGCGCTCAAGGATCTGCTCGACACCCTCGGCATCACCGATCGCGTGCACCTGCTGGGCAATTCGCTCGGCGGCGGTGCGGCGGTCCGGTTCGCGCTGGACTACCCGGACCGGGCGGGCCGGCTGGTGCTGATGGGTCCCGGCGGGCTGAGTGTCAACCTGTTCGCGCCGGACCCGACCGAGGGCGTGAAGAACCTCGGCAAGTTCAGCTACCAGCCGACCAGGGAGAACCTTGAGGCGTTCCTGCGCATCATGGTGTTCGACCAGAAGCTCATCACCGACGAGCTGATCGACGACCGGTTCGCGGCGGCGAGCACGCCCGAGTCCCTCGCCGCGGCGAAGGCGATGGGCAAGTCGTTCTCCGGCCCGGAGTTCGAGCTCGGGATGCTCTGGCGCGACGCGTACAAGCTGCGTCAGCGGGTGCTGTTGATCTGGGGCCGCGAGGATCGGGTCAACCCGATCGACGGGGCGCTGGTGGCGCTGAAGATGATTCCGCGCGTGCAGCTGCACGTGTTCGGCGGCTGCGGGCACTGGGCTCAGCTCGAGAAGTTCGACGAGTTCAACCGGCTCGCATCTGACTTCCTCCTGGAGGGGGGCAACTGATGAGTATTCGTGCACTGGCGTACCTGCGCATCGAGTCGACCGACATGGCCGCGTGGCGCGAGTACGGGCTCAAGGTGCTCGGCATGGTCGAGGGCAAGGGCAACCCCGAGAACCTCTACCTGCGCATGGACGACTACCCGGCCCGACTGGTGATCGTCCCCGGCGAGCGGGACGGCCTGTACTCGACCGGCTGGGAATGCGCGAACGCCGAAGGCCTGCAGGAGATCCGGGAGCGGCTCGCCAAGGCAGACTGGGAGTTCGAGGAGGGCACCAAGGAGGAGGCGGCCGAGCGCAACGTCGTCGAGTTCATCACGTGCCGCGACGCCTCCGGTTCCCGCCTGGAGATCTTCCATACCATCGCCCTGCAGCACCGCCGGATCGTCAGCCCGTACGGACACAGGTTCGTCACCGGCGAGCAGGGGCTCGGGCACGTGGTGCTCGCAACCAAGGACGATGCCGCGGACCTGGAGTTCTACCGGGACGTGCTCGGGTTCAAGCTGCGCGACTCGATGCGCCTGCCCCCGCAGGTCGTCGGCCGTCCGGCGGACGGGGACCCGGCCTGGCTGCGTTTCCTCGGCTGCAACCCGCGGCACCACAGCCTGGCGTTCGCGCCGCTGCCGAACCCGAGCGGGATCGTGCACCTGATGGTCGAGGTGGAGAACTCCGACGACGTCGGACTCTGCCTGGACCGCGCGATCCGCAAGAAGGTCAAGATGTCGGCCAGCCTCGGCAGGCACGTCAACGACCTGATGCTGTCCTTCTACATGAAGACGCCGGGCGGATTCGACGTCGAGTTCGGGTGTGAGGGGCTTGAGGTCGAGGACGAGAACTGGATCGCGCGCGAGTCCACCGCCGTGAGCCTGTGGGGCCACGACTTCACCGTCGGGTTCAAGTAGTGACGGCGCCCGAACCCGGAACCGGCGCGGCCATCGACCCGCGTCAGTTCCGAAACGTCCTCGGACAGTTCTGCACCGGCGTCACGATCATCACGACCGTGGACGACGGGCAGCCGGTCGGGTTCGCGTGCCAGTCCTTCGCGGCCCTCTCGCTCGACCCGCCGTTGGTGCTGTTCTGCCCGACCAAGGGGTCCCGCTCCTGGGCGGCAATCGAGCGGACCGGGAAGTTCTGTGTGAACGTCCTCGCCGAGGAGCAGCAGGACGTGTGCGCCCGGTTCGGATCCCGCGAACCCGATAAGTTCGCCGGGATCGGGTGGGAGCCGTCGCCGCTCGGGTCGCCGATCATCGAGAACTCGCTCGCCCACATCGACTGCACCGTCGAGACCGTGCACGACGGCGGTGACCACTACGTGGTCTTCGGCCGCATCTCGTCGATGAGCGAGGTCAAGACGGAACGGCCGTTGCTGTTCTACCGCGGCCAGTACACCGCCATCGAGCCGGAGAAGACCGTGCCGGCGCCGTGGCGGGACGACCTCGAAGCGTTCCTCACCGCGACCACGGAGGACACCTGGCTGTAGCGGCACCGCCGCATACGCCACCACATACCCGGAGGGGCGACAAAGGGCCCGTCCACACGAGAGATCGTGTGGACGGGCCCTTTTGGCTTCCCCCCACCACCCCCCCTGGGTCCGACTGAACGGAAGCGTTCAGTCGATCAGATCGAATGAATGTGCCGTTCGCTCGGCGGGGGCCAGCGGCGGTCACGGCGGCGCGCCGTGCTGGAGGGCGATCCGAGAGTGGTTGGTCAGATTTCGAACTCCGCGGAGGTGCCGGTGAACGGCAGGACGACCCCGCCCGGGTCCTTGCGGTCGCCGAAGTGCAGGATCCGGTAGCGGCCGCTGGCCGTTCCCTCGGGCACGTCCCAACTGATCGTCGCGACTGACGCGTTCGGTCCCTCGCGGCGCCACCGGTACCGCGTGGACCAGTCGCCGTCATCGGCATGCCGAACCCACCGTCCGCCGTCGCGACGCTGCACCTCCAGGTATGTTCCGCCGCGGTGCAGGTTGTTCTTCGGGTGACCGGTGGCGAACTCGACGACGACGCGGTTCCCGACCTCGACCCGGGCCGGGGGCTGAACCAGGACGTCACCGAAGGCGCGGCCCGCGGGCGGGGCGTCGGCGGGGAAGTCCGCGCCGAATCCGGGCTGGAACGCGGACAGGTCCCGCGGCGCAGGCCCCCGGGGGACGTCGACGCCGTCGCGCAGGGCGCTGGCGAGCCGGGCGTAGCCCTGCTGGTAGGCGGGAAGCGTGTTGCGCCCGAAGAGCGTCGAGCCGCCCTCGTACTGCTGTGCGTCGTACTCCTCCGGGGTGGTGCAGTAGCTCGAGTACCCGTTCGCGTAGCCGTTGAAGATCACCTTCTCCAGCGGCACACCGAGTTCCTCGGCGACGGTGCGGCGGATCCGCAGTCCCGACACGATCGTGAACTCGGCCGGGCCACCGACCACGTAGATCTCACCGATGCGGAGGATCTGGATCTTGAGCACGTGCGGCACCCAGCCGTCGGGCGGCAGCAGCCCGACCGGAACCAGCACCAGCTTGGGCGCCTGCGCATCGGCGAGCCACTGCGGGGTGGTCTGTTCGGCGCCGCCAAGCGCGCCGAGGAGCGGATTGCGGGTTCCCTCGGTGAAGATCTCGATCGCCGGGCCGTCCTCGGTGCTGCCAGCGGCCATTGCCGCGCCGATGCACGCTGGCGCCGTCCGTCGGGGCTGGCCGTCACCGGTGTACCGACCGTCCACCTCCTGGTTTGCCATGTCCAGGTACATGATTCGGCTGTCGACCACGGGGGAGGAGAGTGTGGACGCACCGTCGAAGGCCGCACGGGCTGCCGCGACCTGACGTTCGCCGATGATCCGGGCGTTCTCGAACTCGTCGTCGGTGGGCCCGGTGCCCGGCCGGAGGTCCAGGTTCGGGGACATGTCGCCGGTGTTGGTCTGGGGGAAGCACGCGACGAAGCCGGGGGCCTCGTCCAGGTAGCGCACGCCCGCGACGTCGTGCTCCCAGAAGTAGGCGGCAGCCCCCTTGTTGTCCCCCGACACCAGGTGGTTCTCGTTGGTCAACGATGCGCCGTGGGTGGGGAACCAGGCGATGGCCCCGACGTTCTCGTCGCCGCGCCCGATCCGGAGCACCCGCATCGCGGTGTCGATGCCGAGCGGGTAGTAGTCCTTGTCTCGCTGCGGGTTCCGATCGAAGGCCGCGCGGGACCGGTTGACGCTGGCGTCGCGGAGTTCGCTGCGCCCGTATGCGAGCGTGCCCGTCGCGAGGTCGTCGTGGGCGGCGCTGATCGCCTCCACCATCCCGTCCACCTCGGCATCGAAGACCTGCGGCTGGAAGCCGAGGGTGGCCAGGCTGTATGCATAGTCGTGCGATGCACCGCCACACGCCGCGTGCGAGTGCACGGCGGTGAGCATCACGTTCTTCTCGGTGTAGAGGGGACCGTACTTCGCGGCCAGTCGAGCGAGGACCGCGTCGTGCACGGACTGGAACACCATGCAGGTGTCGGCGCAGGCGTAGACGACGCGACGGTCCTCGGTGTCGGCGAAGACGTAGGCGCGCACCCGGGTGCGCTGGTGCAGCCCCTCGGTGCGTTGGTCGAACTGTGAGTAGCCCATCATGCCGTTCTCGGCGACCGGACCGGTCACGTCGGCGCGGCCGGCACCGACCCGGAATCCCACGCCCGCGCGGCCGTTACCGGGTGTCGAGGGGGCTGGGCTGGCGTTGGCGGCGCCGGAGGACCCGGCAACGGCAGCGAGCACCGGTGCGGTCGCGGCGCAGGCGAGCGCACTGCGTCGACTGATCTTCACGAGGAAATCCTTTGGGAGGCTGTCGAAAATACAATCTGGTCAACTGTCCAGCTGACAGCACACACGACCGGAGTGTGGTTTGGCAAGACCTCGTGCAGGCCTTCTGTCGTGCCGCGGGCGGGACTACGATGAGAACGCCAGTAGGTCGTCACCGGGACCGCCGGGGCAGGCGTCGAGCGGCGCGAACGCCGCGACAGCAGCAACCGTCCCGAACATCGTCGGGCCCTGCCCCCGGCCGCCGCTGGGCGATCGTCACCGCCGTGTTCGTCGGTCGAGGATGAGCACGCACTCGCGAGGCAGGAAGCGTCATGGCAAGGACACTGAGAATCGAGGAATCGATCACGATCGCCCGCCCGCTCGGCGACGTGTTCGACTACCTGTCGAACCCGGCGAACGCCACCGCGTGGAACAGCAACGTCGTTGACTACAACACCCAGTCTGGCCAGCCGGGCGAGGCGGGCTCGACGGCGGCCTATGTCGCCAAGGTTGCGGGACTGCGGCTCGACGGTGAGGAGGAGGTGGAGGTCCGCGAGGCGAACAAGCACCTGCGGTACCGCTCGACGCGATCGAAGATCGGTTACGTTCGCGACATCGACTTCGCCACCGACGGAACGGGAACCAGGGTGACCCTCAGTCAGGAGTCGGAGGCGGGCACCGGGATCTTTACGTTCGCCGACTCGATCGTCCAGAAGCTGTACGCGCACGACGTTCGGGGCAACCTCGAGAAGGCGAAGACCATCCTGGAGTCGTGACCGTCACACGGGGCGCGCGTCCCCGAAGGTCATCCTCAGGCTGGGAATGGACGTGGTCATCAGCGCCCGGCGTGGCAGGCCGAGGGTTCGCAGCTCGGCGGCAATCGGATGCGATCCGAGGGTCAGGTCGCCGCCGCCAGGGCGGGCGCGGACCCCGCTCGGATTCATCTCCCACGCGGTGCGGCGGGTGGTGCCGTCGAGATGCGAGTACGCCTGCATCGTCGTGCCCGGCCCCCGGTCCGGCGTCTTGACGCCAGGCCGCACCGTCAGGTTCGCGATCAGCTGGCCGTCCCGGCTTACCGACGCATGCTTGACGTCCGACGCGTGATCGGCGTGAAAGTCCGCAAGCACCTTGGGGAATCCCCAGATGCCGCGGCCCGCGGCAAGGGTGAAGTCGCCATCGACGGGGAGGTGGTGGATCAGTGCCCCCGCCCGGCCCCTCGCGAGCGCGGTCAGATCGCCGAGGACCGAACCGCCGACGGTGTGGTGGTCGCGGACCATGAACACCACCCCGAACTCGTTGTAGGGTCCGAGGTCGCCGTCGACGTAGTCGACGAAGACGAGGCCGCACAGTCCGCGACCGGGGCGGAATTGGAGCATATTTAGGCCGGTGTGGTCGATCAGGTGCTGCGCCGCCGCCGTCGGCACCGAGTACATCGCCATGAACGCCGTCGCGTGCCGGATCCGCACCGGCATCTGGACCCGCTGCCCGAGGATGTCGTGGGCGGTCACGGCCGGGCCGCCGCACCCGCGCGGTCGGCGTCACGGGCGGGCTCGGGCGGCGGGCTGAAATCCGCTCCACGACGCCACATCCGGCTGTCAAGCTCGGGCATCGCACCCCAACCGTTGATGTCCACCGCGCGCTCCCCTCGACTGGGTGGAACCTGTTCTACCTGTTCTATCATGCCGACCTCATTCGGGCATGCCGTGGACCGTGAGCGCCTACGCTCGGCCCGGACGGTGTCATCAGGACGGACCGAGGGGATGGCGATGCGACCCGACATCGAGCTGGTCGACGGGCGGTTCTACGCGGGGGAACTCGGCGATCCGCGGGAGGCGTACGCCTGGATGCGGGTCAACGAGCCGGTGTTCCGCGACCGCGCGGGGATGGCCGCCGCCGCGAGCCATGCCGCCGTGGTCGCCGCCGAGCGCGATGCGGGTCTGTTCTCCAACGCAGGGGGGATCCGGCCCGAGATCGGGCCCCTGCCGCACATGATCGACATGGACGATCCTCGCCACCTGCACCGGCGCAAGCTGGTCAACACCGGGTTCACCCGCAAGCGGGTCGAGGCGAAGGTCGACGACATCGCGCGGATCTGTGACGACCTGATCGACGCGGTCGTCGACAGGGGGGAGTGCGACTTCGTCCGGGATCTCGCCGCACCGCTCCCGATGGCCGTGATCGGCGACATGCTCGGGGTCCGTCCCCAGGAGCGGGCGATGTTCCTGGAGTGGAGCGACGACCTCGTCAGGGCGCAGGGAAGCAACGCGTCCGACGAAGCGATCGACAGGATGATGGCCGCCTACGTCGCGTTCGTCGAGTTCACGATGCGGACCATCGAGGAGCGGCGGACCGCGCCGACCGACGACCTCACCAGCGTCCTGGTGCACGCCGAGGTCGACGGGCAGCGGCTCACCGACGAGGAGATCGTCGCGGAGACCCTGCTGATCCTGATCGGCGGCGACGAAACCACCCGGCACGTCCTCAGCGGGGGGATGGAACAGTTGCTGCGCGATCCGCGGCAGCGCGACACGCTGATCGCCGACCGCGCCCTGATGCCGTCGGCGCTCGAGGAGATGCTGCGCTGGGTGTCACCGGTGAAGAACATGTGCCGCACGGTGACCCGCGATGTCGAGTTCCACGGCACCCGCCTGCACGAGGGCGAGAAGATGATGCTGCTGTTCGAGGCCGCAAACTTCGACGAAGCGGTCTTCGAGAACCCCGCGACCTTCGACATCACCCGCAACCCGAACCCGCACATCGCGTTCGGTTTCGGATCCCACTTCTGCCTTGGGAATCAGCTGGCCAGGCTGGAGGGGCGACTGATGTTCGAGCGTCTTCTCGACCGGATCCCGACAATGGAACTCGCCGCGGACGGACCGCTGCCGAGGCGCCCGGCGAACTTCGTCACCGGGATCGAGACGATGCCCGTGACATTCGTCGCGAGCGCCCCGCGCAGGTAACCGGCCCGTGGGCCACCGACTCAGCTCGGGGCGCCGAGGTTCATCTCGTCGGGATGGAAGCCGACCCGGATACCGGTGTCGAGGGTCGCGAGGTCGGCGAGATCCCGCTCGGTGAGCGTGAAGTCGAGGACGTCGGCGTTCTGGGTGATGCGGTCCTCGTGCACCGATTTCGGGATCACGATCAGCCCGTTCTGCAGGTGCCAGCGGATCAGGACCTGCGCGGGGGACTTGCCGTGCCGCTCCCCGACGCGGGCGACGAGCGGGTCGCCGAGCAGCGTGTTGGGCTTGGACGCCGGACCCCACCCGGCGTTCGCGGTGCCGCCGAGGGGACTCCACGACTCGACCGCGATGCCGTGCCGCGCCGCGGCGTCGCGGATCGCGTGCTGGGGCAGGTGCGGGTGCAGTTCGACCTGGTCGACGGCGGGGAGCATCCCGCCGCGGTCCACCAGCTCCTGCAGGTGGTGCGGCTCGAAGTTGCACACACCGATCGCCCTGGCACGCCCCGATCCGGCGATCTCCTCCATCGCGTCCCAGGTGCGCAGCCGGGTGTCCCGGTCCCGGAGCGGCCAGTGGATCAGGTACAGGTCGACGTGGTCGAGCCCCAGCCTGGACAGGCTCGCGTCGAACGCCTTCAACGCGGGGGCATAGCCCTGGTCGGTGTTCCACAGCTTGGTGGTGACGAAGACGTCCTCGCGGGGCACGGCCGCCGACGCGATACCGCGCCCGACGCCCGCCTCGTTGCCGTATGCGGCCGCGGTGTCGATGTGTCGGTAGCCCGCCTCGTCGATGGCGAAGCGGACGGCGCGTTCGGTCTCGTCGTCGGTGGCCTGCCACACGCCGAGGCCCAGCTGCGGGATGACGGTTCCGGAATTCAGGGTGATCTCTGGAGTGGTCATGGGTCCAGGCTAGGCGTGCCGACGCGGGAAGGGCCGACCCGAAATGTTCGGGCCGGCCCTTCCACGGGTGGGGACTGCGGTCAGGCGGGCAGGCCCGCGAGCGACTCCATCTCCTTGACGAACTCCGCGGGCTGCCCGAACAGCTGCGCGCTGCCGTGCGCACGCTTGAAGTACAGGTGCGCGTCGTGCTCCCAGGTGATCGCGATGCCGCCGTGCAGCTGGATCGCGTCGCCGGTGACCGCGAGCAGCGCCTCGGAGCAGTACGCCTTCGCGACCGCGGCGTCGGCGGCCGCGGACGGCAGGCCCTCGCTCAGCGAGTACACCGCCGCGTAGGACGCCGACCGGGCCGTCTCGACCAGGAAGTACAGGTCGGCCATCCGGTGCTTGAGCGCCTGGAAGCTGCCGATTGCGCGACCGAACTGGACCCGGTCCTTGCTGTAGTCGACGGTCATCTGCAGGCAGCGCGCCGCGGCACCGACCTGCTCGGCGGTCTGCGCGACGATCGCGATCTGCCGGACCCGCTCGAGCGCCGGGGAGGCGTCGCCGTCGGTGAGCCGGACCGCCGACGCGGCGGTGAACTCCACCAGCGACAGCGGACGGGTGAGGTCCATCGTCGGCAGCTGCCTGCGGGCAACACCGTCGGCCGACGGATCCACCTCGAACAGTTCGATGCCGCCGCCGATCGAGGCCGCGACGATCAGCACGTCGGCGTGCGCACCGTCGAGCACGTAGTGCGCGGTGCCCGAGACGGTGTAGCCGTCGGCCTCGCTGCCGGACGCGGAGGTCGCGACATCGTCGCTGCGCCAGTGTCCCTCGGGGCCGACCCAGCACAGCGCGGCGATCGAGGCACCCTCAGCGATGCCGGGGAGCAGGCGCTCGCACGCCTCGGCGTTCCCGGTCGCCAGGATCGCCTGCGCGGCAAGGACCGCGGAACCGAACATCGGCGACGGCGTCAACGCGGCACCGAGCTCCTCGAGCACCAGGTGCTGCTCGACGACGGTGGCGCCGAAGCCGCCGAACTCCTCCGGGATCGCCAGCGCCGCGACACCGACCTGCTGGCACAGCACGTCCCACAGGCCGCGGTCGAAGGCATCGCCGGACTCGAGGGTCTTGCGCAGCGCGGCCGGATCGGCGCGCTTGGTCAGCAGCTGCGCGACGGTCTTGCGAAGCTCGAGCTGCTCCTCCGCGAACACCCCGACGCCGCTCACAGCGCGCTCGCAACCCGCGCGCGGTGCGCGGCGGTGGTGCCCCATGCGGACTGCAGCGCACGGACCTTGGTCAGCCACAGCGACAGATCGCACTCGAGGGTGTAGCCGATCGCGCCGTGCACCTGCAGCGCCTTGCGGGACGCGAGGTAGGCGGCATTCGCGGCGGCGACCTTCGCGGCGGAGACGTCGCGGGCGACGGTGTCGGCGCCGTCGGCGATCGCGATCGCCGCGCCGTACACCAGCGGGGTGGCCATCTCGACGGCGACCTTCGCGTCGGACAGGTGGTGCTTGACGGCCTGGAAGCTGCCGATGACCCGGCCGAACTGCGCGCGGTTCTTCGCGTAGTCGGTTGCCGTGTCGATCATCGCGTGACCGGCGCCGATCAGTTGAGCGGAGACCGCGAGCACCGCGAGGTCGTAGGCCTGCTCGGCGGCCGCGGCGACGTCCGGCCCCTGGGCCAGGGTCTCGACGGCCTCCACCTCGAACAGGCGCCGGGCCGGGTCGACGGACTCGAGCTGCGTGGTCGGGCGGACCAGTTCGAGGGTGTCGCCGCTGACTCGCAGGACGGGGTCGGCCAGGTCGGCGTCGAGGGCGCGCGGGGTGGACGGTTCGAGCACCAGCGATGCGAGGGAGGTGCCCTCGGCGATGCCGGGCAGGAACCGCTTCGCGAGCGACTGGTCACCGAGGGCGGACAGCAGTGCGGGGACCGCGGCCGCGGTCTCGACGAGCGGTCCGGGGACCGCGGCGCGGCCCAGTTCGAGGAAGGCAACGGCGAGATCGGCCGGGTGCGCGGCGATCCCGTCGTACTCCTCGGGGATCGCGAGCGCGGTCACGCCGGTCTCGGCGAGCTGGGTCAGCAGCTCACGACCGGGGGCGGTGTCGTTCTCGCCCCAGGAGCGGACGACGGCCGGGGTGTTGGCACCGGCGAGCAGGCCGCGGAGGCTGTCCGCGAAGTCGCGCTGCTCGGTGGATAGGGAGAATTTCATCGATCCGCCTTCGGGAGTCCGAGCAGCCGCTCGGCAACGATGTTGCGCTGAATTTCGTTGGTGCCGGCATAGATCGGGCCGGACAGCGAGAACAGGTAGCCGTCCTGCCAGGTGCCGGCGAGCTCGCCGTCGGCACCGAGCAGGTCGAGGGCCGTCTCGTGGATGCGGACGTCGAGCTCGGACCAGAAGATCTTGTTGATGGAGCCCTCGACACCCAGCGGAACGCCCTCAAGCATCCGGGTGACGGTGCCCCAGGTGTGCAGCCGGTACGCCTCGGCGCCGATCCACGCGTCGACGACACGATCCCGTGCGGCGGTGTCGGTGGTGTCGGCGCCTGACTTCCACACCTCGACGAGACGGTCGACCGCGGACATGAAGCGGCCGGGGCTGCGCAGCGACAGGCCACGCTCGTTGCTCGCGGTGCTCATCGCCACCCGCCAGCCGTTGTTCACCTCGCCGACGACGTCGGTGTCCGGGACGAACACGTCCTCGAAGAAGATCTCCGCGAAGCCCGGCTCGCCGTCGAGCTGCGGGATCGGCCGCACCGTGACGCCATCCTGGTTCAGCGGGAACATGAAGTAGGTCAGACCCTTGTGGCGCTGCGCCTCCGGGTCGGTGCGGAACATGCCGAAGCCCCAGTCGGCGTACACCGCGCGCGAGCTCCACGTCTTCTGCCCGTTGAGGATCCAGCCGCCCTCGGTGCGGCGGGCCGTCGAGCGGATGCCGGCAAGGTCGGATCCGGCCTCCGGCTCGGACCAGGCCTGCGCCCAGATGTCGTCGGCACGCGACATGCGCGGCATGATCCGGGCGAGCTGCTCCGGCGTGCCGTGCTCGAACAGGGTCGGCGCGAACAGGAAGATGCCGTTCTGGCTGACCCGGCCGGGCGCGCCCGCCTTGTAGTACTCCTCTTCGAAGAGCACCCATTCGATCATCGACGCGTCGCGGCCACCGAATTCGGCGGGCCAGGCGACGGTCGACAGGCGGGCGTCGGCCAGCTTGTGCTCCCACTCGCGGTGGGCCTCGAAGCCCTCCGCGGTGTCCATCGACGGCAGCGGCTGTGCCGGGACGTTGGCCGCGAGCCACTCCCGCACTTCCAGCTGGAAGGCGCGGGCCTTGTCGTCCAGTTCGAGATCCACTATTTCGCCTTCGCTTTCATACTGTTGACGTCCATTCCACCCAGCGAGTCCCTGCCCACCTCGGCGTTGTGCGCGTGGGCGAAGTGATGCAGGCCGAAGACCGAGTCCATGCCCGCGCGCTGACCCATCAGGTCCTCGCACTGGTTGACGGCCTTCTTGGTCAGGGCAAGGCCGAAGCGCGGCATCTGCGCGACCCGGTCGGCGAGGTCCTTGGTCGCTGCGGCGAGATCGGCGCGGGGCACCACCCGGTTGACCATGCCGACCTCGTACCCGCGCTGCGCGGTGAAGCGGTCTCCGGTGAAGAGGATCTCCTTGGCGAACCGCGACCCGAGCACCCACGGGTGCGCGAAGTACTCGACCCCGGGAATACCCATCCGGACAACGGGATCGGAGAAGAACGCGTCGTCGGAGGCGACGATCAGGTCGCAACACCACGCGAGCATCAGACCACCCGCGATGCACGCGCCGTGCACCTGCGCGATCATCGGCTTCGGAATCTCCCGCCAGCGCCTGCACATTCCGAGGTACACCTCGGTTTCTCTGGCGAAACGCTGGTCGCCGCCGGGCTTTCCGAGGTGATCCCACCACAGTGCGGCCTTGTTCTCGTAGTGCACGTGATGGTCGCGGCCCGGCGTGCCGATGTCGTGACCGGCGCTGAAGTGCTCGCCGTTGCCCGCCAGCACGATCACCTTGACGTCGTCGTCCTCGACGGCCCGTTCGAAGGCGGCATCGAGTGCGTACGTCATCACCGAGTTCTGCGCATTGCGGTACTCGGGGCGATTGAGTGTCACGTACGCGATGTGGTCGCGCACCTGGTAGGTGACGACCTCGCCCTCGTCCGGAAGGGGAGGGGTCACGACTTTCCCTCGCGCAGATCGTTCTTGAGGACCTTGCCGGACGGGTTGCGGGGCAACCCGTCGACGATCCGCACCTCGCGCGGAATCTTGAAGCCGGCCAGACGCTCCTTGCAGAACGCGATGACCTCGTCGGCGGTGAGGGTGGCGCCCGGCTTCACGACCACGTACGCGCGGCCGACCTCGCCCGCCCGCTCGTCCGGAATGCCGATGACCGCGGCCTCGGCAACGGAATCGATGCGCGCCAGGGTGTTTTCGACCTCGGCCGGGTACACGTTGAACCCGTTCGAGATGTACATGTCCTTGAGACGGTCGGTGATGTCCAGGTAGCCGCGCTCGTCGAGGACGCCCACGTCGCCGGTGTGCAGCCAGCCGTCGGCGTCGATCGTCTTCGCGGTGGCCTCGGGATCGTCGAGGTAGCCGAGCATGACGTTCTCGCCGCGCACCAGGATCTCGCCCTGGTCGCCGATCCGCACCTCCATGCCGGGGATGGCGCGTCCGGACGACGTCGCGACAGTGACCGGATCGTCGTCGGTGCGGCACATCGTCACCACGACCGCCTCGGTCTGGCCGTACGCGGTGAGGACCGCCTCGTACCCGAGTTCGGCCTGCAGTCGCTCGACAAGGACGACCGGGACCGCGGCGGCGCCGGTGATCGCGATCCGCAGGCTCGACAGGTCGTAGTCGTCGCGGGTCGGGAAGTCGAGGATCGTCTGATGGATCGTGGGTGCGCCGGGCAGGACGGTGATCTTCTCGGCGGCAACGGTGCCCATCACCTTCGGCACGTCGAAGGTGGCGAACGGCACGTTGGTGGCGCCGCGCAGCAGGCACACCATGATCCCGGCCTTGTAGCCGAACGTGTGGAAGAACGGGTTGATGACCAGGTATCGGTCGTTGGAGTCGATTTCGGCGCAGTCGGCCCACGCGTCGGCGATGCCGACGGTCTGGCGGTGCGCGGTCATGACGCCCTTGCTCTTGCCGGTGGTGCCGGACGTGAACAGGATGTCGGCGATGTCGTCGGGGGAGACGGCGGCGGCGCGGGCGTCGGCGTCGGCGACCGAGACCGGCTCGGCCGCTGCGGCAAGCCGATCCCACTCGAGGATGTCGCCGCCGGGGAACTCGGTCGTCGGGACGCCGTCGGCCGGGTTGTCCGACGGGGTGCGGACCACGAGCTTCAGGTCCGGCAGCCCGCCGGGGCCAGCTGCGTCGAGCACGTTCGCGAGCCGGTCCGCCTTGAGGAACCGGGCGGGCACGACGAGCGCCTTGGCCGCGGTGCGCTGCAGGAGGTCGAGGGCCTCGTGACCGGTGTACCGGGTGCTGATCGGCACCACCGTTGCGCCCGCGTACTGGGCGGCGAGCAGCGCCTCCACCCAGTGGTGGGTGTTGGGAGCCCAGATGGCGACCCGGTCCCCGGGCTCGATGCCCGCGGCCATCAGTGCCCGTGCCGTGGTGCGGACCCGGTCCAGCAGTTCGGTGTAGGTGACGCGGTCGGACCCGTCGGCGATGGCCTCGTTCGACCCGTACAGTTCCGCCGCGCGCAGCAGCGCGGCCGGGGTCGTCCGGGGCTCGGTGGTCACATCTGTGCTCACTATTTCTCCTAGGGCGAGGCGAAACCTCTATACAAAGCAAGTGCTTGGTAGGGTACCGTATCGCTGTGGACGTTAGCCAGGGTGAGAGCGAGGTCGCGGACGCGGCCTTCGCCAAAGAAGTGCGCGAATGGCTCGAGGAGAACCTCTCGGGGAAGTTCGCCGAGCTGAAGGGCCTCGGTGGGCCGGGGCGTGAACACGAGGCGTTCGAGGAGCGACTCGAATGGGACCGTCACCTGGCCGCGGCCGGCTGGACGTGCCTCGGATGGCCGAGGGAGTACGGCGGCCGCGAGGCGACGCTGAGCCAGCAGATCATCTTCCACCAGGAGTACGCGCGCGCCAATGCGCCTGCGCGGGTGAGCCACATCGGTGAGGAACTGCTCGGCCCGACGCTGATCGCGTTCGGTACCGAGGAGCAGAAGCAGCGGTTCCTGCCCGGCATCAAGACCGTTACCGAGCTGTGGTGCCAGGGCTACTCCGAGCCCGGCGCAGGCTCCGATCTCGCGAACGTGTCGACCACCGCCCGGATCGAGGGCGACCAGTGGGTCGTCAACGGGCAGAAGGTGTGGACCTCGCTGGCGCACCTGTCGGACTGGTGCTTCGTCGTCGCCCGCACCGAGCCGGGGTCGTCGCGTCACAAGGGGCTGTCGTACCTGCTGGTCCCGATGAACCAGGACGGCGTCGAGGTGCGCCCGATCATCCAGCTCACCGGCACCTCCGAGTTCAACGAGGTGTTTTTCGACAACGCCCGCACCGACGCCGACCTCGTCGTGGGTGGCGAGGGCAATGGCTGGGCGACGGCGATGGGCACCCTCACCTTCGAGCGCGGTGTCTCCACCCTCGGCCAGCAGATCGGCTTCGCCCGCGAACTCGAGTCGATCGTCGAACTGGCCGAGCGCAACGGCGCCGCCACCGATCCCGCGATCCGCACCAAGATCTCCCGGGCATGGATGGGTCTGCAGGTGATGCGCGCCCACGCGCTGCGCACCCTCGCGGCCGTCGACGCCAGCGAAAGCGGCGGCGAGGCGTCCGTCGCCAAGCTGCTGTGGGCCAACTGGCATCGCGGCCTCGGTGAACTTGCGATGGAGGTGCAGGGGGCGGCCTCCCTCGTCGGCGTCGAGGACACCGAGCCCGGCGAGGAACTGAACGACCTGCAGCGGCTGTGGCTGTTCAGCCGCGCCGACACCATCTACGGCGGATCCAACGAGATCCAGCGCAACATCATCGCCGAGCGGGTGCTCGGCCTTCCCCGAGAGGCACGCCCGTGACCACTTCCGTCCAGTCCCCGCTCTCCGTCGCTCCCGCCGAGATCGAGGGCCACAACCTGCTCAAGGGCAAGAAGGTCGTCGTGACCGCCGCCGCGGGCACCGGCATCGGTTTCGCCACCGCCCGCCGCGCCCTGCTCGAGGGCGCCGACGTTCTCGTCTCCGACTTCCACGAGCGTCGTCTCGGCGAGACCGTCGAGAAGCTGGCGGCCGAGTTCGGCGGCCAGCAGATCACCTCCTTCGTGTGCGACGTCTCCAGCACCGAGCAGGTCGACGCCCTGATCGCGAGCGCCGCCGAGCAGCTCGGTCGCATCGACGTCCTCGTCAACAACGCGGGCCTTGGTGGCGAGACCCCGGTCGTCGACATGACCGACGAGCAGTGGGACCGCGTCCTCGACATCACCCTGACCAGCACCTTCCGCGCCACCCGCGCGGCACTGCGCTACTTCAAGAGCGTCGACCACAACGGTGTGCTGGTGAACAACGCGTCGGTCCTCGGCTGGCGTGCGCAGCATTCGCAGGCGCACTACGCGGCGGCGAAGGCGGGCGTCATGGCGCTGACCCGCTGCTCGGCGATCGAGGCCGCCGAGTACGGCGTCCGGATCAACGCCGTCGCCCCGTCCATCGCCAAGCACCCGTTCCTGGCGAAGGTGACCAGCGACGAGCTGCTCGACACCCTCGCCTCCCGCGAGGCGTACGGCCGCGCCGCCGAGGTGTGGGAGATCGCCGCGACGATCGCGATGCTCGCCAGCGACTACACCACCTACCTGACCGGCGAGATCGTCTCCATCTCCAGCCAGCGCGCCTAGGCGGCTCCGCCGCCTGTGAGTCCTTTTGGTCCCCACCGGGGCCAGAAGGACTCACAGGCGCGCAGCGCCTGTGGATAACCCTTCCCGGGGTCGGTGCGCGTGTCGGACCGGGCGGTCATGGTCCGGTGTATGCCTCCGGAACAGACACCTCGCGAGCTTCAGGTCCTCCTCGATGCGCAGCTCGGCCTGGTTACCCAGGCTCAGCTGACCGCATGCGGCTTCCCGCGCACCCGGGTCCGTAAACGGCTCGAGGCCGGGCACTGGCAGCGGGTGCTGCACGGCGTCTACTGCGTGACCACCGGCCCGCTGACCCGGCCGATGACGCTCATGGCCGCGTTGATCTACGGCGGTGGCCCGGCGCTGCTGAGCCACCGAACCGCTGCGGAGGAATGGGGCATCGTGCCCGCCGATCCATCCGCTCCCGTGCACATCACCGTGCCGTACCGACTCTCGGCCAAGGGCCAGTCACCCACGTGCGTCGGGGGCGGCAGTCCAGGGTTCCCGGTGCCCGCGGTCGGGTCCGTCCTGCACCCCGGGGTGGTCGTGCACCGTTCGCGTGCGCACGCCTACATCGGTCTCGACACGGCAATGCCCCGGACCACGCTGGCCGACACGGCGATCGACCTCGCGGTGGCGGAGCCGACCGCACGGGCCGCCTACGTCAGCCTGATCTCGTCGGTCACGAACCGTCGCATCCGGCTGGCGGACGTACGGCAGCGCCTGCAGGAACGGACACCCCGGCGTTATCGCAGGGCGCTCGAGGACGCGGTCCGCCTGCTCGCCGAGGGTGTGCAATCGGTACTCGAATACCACTTCGCGGTCGACGTCGAGCAGGCGCACGGTTTGCCACGAGCGGACCGGCAGGGGCCGGTGATCGTCGACGGCAGGACCCTGTGGGAAGACTGCGACTACACCGGATGCGGCGCACCCCTGATCGTTCGCCTGGACGGGCGCTGGTCGCACTCCATGCGTGAGGTGAAGTTCCGCGACCGGCGTCGGGACAACGCCGCCGAACTGGCGGGGCGACCTCGATTGGTGTTCGGCTACGAGGAGACCGTCGGGACCCCGTGCGTGGTGGCGCAGGAGGTCGAGCGGGTCCTGCGTCGCGAGGGCTGGGTGAGGCGGGACGAAAACCCCTGTCCCGCCTGTGAGTCCTTCTGGTCCGAGTGGGGGCCAGAAGGACTCACGGGCGGCGAAGCCGCCTAGACGGTGTAGCCGCCGTCGACGTTCAGCTTCTGGCCGGTGATGAAGCCCGCCTTGTCGCTGGCGAGGAAGCTGACGGCCTCCGCGATGTCGGTGGCTGACCCGAAGCGGCCAAGGGGGATCCGGCTCATCGCGACCGCCTGCGCGCGCTCGTCGAGATCGGCGCTGCCCATCAGTCGCGCGGCCATCCCGTCGGTGAGCATGCCGGGCCCGACCGCGTTGAACCGCACCCCGAACCGGCCCTCCTCCGCCGCGAACGCCCGCACCAGCGCCTCGACGGCACCCTTGGTGCCCGAGGACAGGCCGTCGCGCACGGGGTAACGATCGGTGGCCGCGGTGGTGACCGCGACGACCGAGCCCGCGGTGGCCCGCAGCGCGGGCAGGAACGCCGATACGATCGCGAAGAACGCGGTCGCCTCGGCATTCAGGTGCTCGGCGTACGTCGCGGGGGAGACCCGCGACAGGTGGACCATCGGGATGTGCGGGCCCGCCGCGTGGACCAGCACCGACGGCTCACCGAACCCGGTGCGCACCGCGTCGGCCCACTCCGCGACGGCGGCCGGGTCGGTGACGTCGACGCGGTCGGCCCGCGCCAGCCCGCCCGCGGCCGCGACCTCGGCGACGGCGGCCTCGGCCCGGCCGGCGTTCGCCCGGTAGGTGAGCGCCACCGGGTGTCCCGCCGCGGCGAGCCGTCGGACGATCGCGATGCCGATGCCGCCGGAACCTCCGGTCACGACGGCGCAGTGCGTTGTGTCAGCCATCCTCGGACCCTAGCAATCGCTTGGTTGGTATGATGGCGATGTGACACCACCGCCCCGTGCCGAAGAGTCCGCCACCAAGTCCGGTCGCCGCGCTGAGCTGCTCGACCTCGCGGCGGCACTGTTCGCGGAGCGCGGAACCCGTGCGACCACCGTCCGCGACATCGCCGACGCCGCGGGGATCCTGTCCGGCAGCCTCTACCACCATTTCGACTCCAAGGAGTCGATGGTCGACGAGATCCTCAGCGGATTCCTCGACGACCTGTTCGGGCGGTACCAGGCGATCACCGACTCCGGGCTCGGCGCCCGAGCCACCCTCGAGGCGCTCGTGGTCGCCTCCTTCGAGTCCATCGACAGTTCGCACGCCGCGGTCGCGATCTACCAGGACGAGGCCAAGCATCTCGTCGGGAGCGACCGGTTCGCGTACATCACCGACCGCAACCGGGAGTTTCGGACCCTGTGGGTGTCCGTGCTCGAATCCGGCATCACGGACGGCAGCTTCCGCCCCGACATCGATGTCGAGCTGGTGTACCGCTTCATGCGGGACACCGTCTGGGTCGCGGTCCGGTGGTACCGGCCCGGCGGACCGATGACCGCGGAAACCGTCGCCAAGCAGTACCTCGCCATCGTTCTCGACGGGCTGTCCAGCCCCGCGAGCCGGTCCTAACCCTAGGGAGATCCCATGCCTGAGGCATACATCGTCGACGCCATCCGCACCCCCATCGGGAAGAAGAACGGCGCGCTCGCCGGTGTCCACCCGATCGACCTGGGCGCGCACATCGTCAAGGCGCTGGTCGAGCGCACCGGCATCGACCCGTCCGAGGTCGACGACGTCATCTTCGGCTGCGTCGACGCGGTCGGCGGCCAGGCAGGCAACATCGCCCGGCTGTCCTGGCTGGCGGCGGGGCTGCCGCAGCACGTCCCCGGCGTCACCGTGGACCGTCAGTGCGGCTCGAGCCAGCAGGCCATCCAGTTCGGCGCGCAGGCCATCCTGTCCGGCACCGCCGACCTGATCGTCGCGGGCGGCGTGCAGAACATGAGCCAGATCCCGATCTCGTCGGCGATGGTCGTCGGCGAGCAGTTCGGGTTCAGCACCCCGACCGCCGAGTCCACCGGCTGGACCGAGCGTTACGGCGATGCGGAGGTGTCCCAGTTCCTTGGCGCCGAGATGATCGCCGACAAGTGGGACATCAGCCGCGAGGAGCTCGAGAAGTGGGCGCTGCAGAGCCACGAGCGGGCCAAGGCAGCGATCGCCGCGGGCCGCTTCGACAACGAGACCGTCCCGCTCGGTGACGCGACCGTCGACGAGGGCCCGCGGGAGACCAGCCTGGAGAAGATGGCGAGCCTGAACGTGCTCGTCGAGAACGGCAAGATGACCGCCGCCGTCGCCAGCCAGATCTCCGACGGCGCCAGCGCGCTGCTGCTCGCCTCGGAGGAGGCCGTCGCCAAGCACGGCCTCAAGCCCCGCGCCCGGATCCACCACGTCAGCGCGCGCGGCGACGACCCGATCTTCATGCTGTCCGCGCCGATCCCGGCCACCCAGCACGCGCTCGCCAAGACCGGCCTGACCATCGACGACATCGACGTCGTCGAGATCAACGAGGCGTTCGCGCCGGTCGTGCTCGCCTGGATCAAGGAGATCGGCGCCGACCCGGCGAAGGTCAACGTCAACGGCGGCGCGATCGCGCTCGGCCACCCGCTCGGCGCGACCGGCACCA
The DNA here is from genome assembly GCF_053609225.1 of Rhodococcus sp. NPDC054953. NCBI lineage: Bacteria > Bacillati > Actinomycetota > Actinomycetes > Mycobacteriales > Nocardiaceae > Rhodococcus > Rhodococcus sp. NPDC054953. Next base: position 134,356 of record NZ_JBSGXD010000002.1, read on the forward strand.
AGCTGATGGCGACCCTGCTCAACGAGCTCGAGCGGGTCGACGGCCGCTACGGCCTGCTGACCATCTGCGAGGGCGGCGGCACCGCGAACGTCACCATCATCGAGCGCATCAAGTAGGCACCGCGATCGAATCCCGATGCCCTCCCGATCCGCCGGATCGGGAGGGCATCGGTGTTTTCGCGAGCCGGCGGTTTAACGCAGCGTCGAGATCAGGGCGTTGAGGGCGTCGGCCAGCTTCGCGCACCACTCGTCGGCGTCCTCGTCGCCGTGCGTGACACCGCGAATCATCGTGGCGGAGACCAGCATGTCGAACACGATGCCCGCGGTGTCCTCGGCCTTCGGGTCCGGCAGCGACACGGACCCGAGGACCCGCGCGACGAACGCGGCGCGGGCCGGTGCCTCGGCTCGTTGGACGAGCCGCTCGTGCACGCCGTCGTGGTGGTGGTAGGCCGAGAGCAGTCCGGGGATCGCCGAGCGGGCCGCCGGATGGGCGGTGCTGTCGAGGAACTTGCGAGTCCACACCAGCAGGTCCGCGTGCAGGTCGTCGGTGGCCGGGGGCGCAGGCATTTCGTCGTCCTCGCGGAGGCCGAAGATCGCGTCCTCGATGATCATCTCGCGGGTCGCCCACCGCCGGTAGATCGCCGGCGCACTGACCCGGGCCCGGCGGGCGATCGCCTGGATGGTGGTCTTCTGGTATCCGGACTCGACCAGCAGGTCGACCGTTGCCTCGAGCACCGCGCGATCGACCTGCGGATCACGGGGACGCCCCGGTCCGGTGGCCTGCTCACCCCGTTCACGCGTCAGCTTCACAGGGGCTGACGTTACCGGAGGGGAGTCCACCGACCTGGGTGTCCGCGCGCGGCACGCTCGTCGCGCCGCGCGCCGTCGGGGTCTACCGTCGAGGCATGTGCCGAAACATCACCGAGCTGCGCGGCCTGGAACCGGCCGCGACCGCGGAGGAGATCGAGGCCGCCGCGGTCCAGTACATCCGCAAGGTCAGCGGAATCCACAAGCTGTCCGACCACACCAGGGAGCCGTTCGAGCGGGCCGTCGCCGAGGTCACCGCCGCCACCGAACGGCTGCTCGCCGAGCTGCCGGAGCGGCGGCAGCCACCATCGACGGTGCCGCCACTGCGCCGACCCGAGGTGCGTGCCCGGATCGCCGCCCGCCAGGGATGAGCGGAGGTCGGGCGGCGGCGACCCTCACCGGGATCCGGATCGGGTCTCGATGCAGCACCGGACGAAGTCGCGCAGCACCGGGTCGCCGTCGCGTTCCTCGGCCCACCCGACGGCGACCCGGCTCCCGCTCACGCCCGTGACCGGGACGAACGTGATGCCCGGACGTCGATAGAAGCGGGCGACGCCCTCGGGGGCGAGCGCGACGCCGTAGCCGTTCGCGATCGCCGCCAGCCACTCGTCCGAGTTGTGGGCGACGGCGCCGATGATCGGGGCCCGGTCGTCGCGCTCCGCGGTAGCGAGCCAGTGGTCACGCGCGCGCCCGGCCTCGGCGGGCCCGGCAACGAACGGGTCGTCCCACAGTTCGGGGAAGTCGATCGACTCGCGCCCGGCCAATCGGTGGCGGGCGGGCAGTGCCACCCAGCGCGGTTCGGTGAACAGCACCTCGACGCGCAGCCGCGGGTGGTCCGGGACCGGTAGTCGGAGGAACGCGGCGTCCACCCGGCCGTCGGCGAGCCCCGCGGTCGGGTCGGCCCAGTCGGTCCTGCGCATGTCGACGCGCCAACCCGGGTGCCGGCGAGTGAAGGCGGCGACGATCCGCTGAGTCGACTCGTTGGCTGCGGTCGCCACGAACCCGACCCGCAGCACCCCCGCCGTGACGGCGGCGGACTGTCGTGTCTCCCGCACCGCGGTGTCCCAGCCGTCGAGCAGCGCGGGGAGGTGGCCGGCGAGGGTACGTCCGGGATCGGTCAGGGACATGCCGGTGTGGGACCGCACGAACAGATCCACCCCGAGCGTGGTCTCGAGTTGCCGGATCTGCCTGGTGAGCGTCGGCTGCGACACGAACAGCCGTTCCGCGGCCGCGGTGATGCTTGCCTCCTCGGCGACGACGACGAAGTAGCGCAGCAACCGGATGTCCACATCCATGCAACCAGCGTATGGACGCGGGTATTGGACGGGCAATGTCGCGATGGGAAGGATTGTGGCAGAAGGTGTTTGCCTTCGCGTTCGCTGGAGGGTTCGATGTTCACCGCCTACGTCACCGTCACCGCCGCTGCCGTGCTCGCCAACGGCTACGCGGCCGTCGCCGACTTCCTGCAGACGAACGCCGCCGTCGCCAATGCGGTCAGGGTGGGGCTCTCCCGCTCCTGGCTGCTGCCGTTGGGTCTGGTCAAGGCGGCCGGTGTCGTCGGCCTGCTTGTTGGGATCGTCGTGCCCGCGATCGGGGTAGCCGCGGCCGTCGGCCTTGTCCTGTACTTCACCTGCGCCGTCGCCGCCCACCTGCGGGTGCGGTGGTACCGGACGCTGCCGTTCCCGGCCGGGTTCCTGCTGCTGGCGGTCGCCGCGCTCGTGCTGCGGGTGGCGACGGCCTGACGGCGTCGGAAACGGGTGAAGGGCACCCCCGACCGGTTCAACCGGTCGATGGTGCCCTTCACCCGGAGGGGGGTCGGTGCGTTCGGCTCAGGCCTTGAGCGCTCCGAGCGCGTCGATGCGCTTGACCGCGTCCGCGACGATGCGGTCGATCAGTTCCTGGCAGCTGGGCAGGTCCTCGATCATGCCGACCACCTGACCGGACGCCAGCACGCCGGCCTCGGTGTTGCCCTCGACCAGACCGGCCTTGAGCAGCATCGGGGTGTTGGCGGCCATGATGATCTGCTGCCACGTCCGGTCGCCGGACTTCTTCATGGCGAGGCCGTCCTTGGCCAGCGTCGACCACTTCATGCCGGTCATCGCCTTGAACTTCATCGCGTTCTTGGTGGCGGCGACGAGTCCCTTGGCGTAACTGGACTTTTCGAGTGCGTTGACCAGGTCGGTGTTGAGCACCCGGTGCGGCATGCCGTCGACCCTCACCGACACCGTGGTGTCGGTGAGGCCGCGCTGCAGGTACTGCTGCTTGACCGAGTCCGGCACCGCGGAGTCGCTGGTGAGCAGGAAGCGGGTGCCCATCGCGACACCGGCCGCGCCGTAGGACAGCGCAGCAGCGAGCCCACGACCGTCGAAGAAACCGCCGCCAGCGATAACCGGGATGTCGACGGCGTCGAGCACCGACGGCAGCAGCAGCGTCGTCGCGACGCCGCCGGTGTGGCCGCCGCCCTCGCCGCCCTGCACGACCACCGCGTCGGCGCCCCAGGAGGCGACCTTGACGGCGTGCTTGGCGGCACCGATCGAGGGGACAACGACGATGCCGTTGTCCTTGAGCTTGGCGATCAGGTCCTTCTTCGGCGCCAGCGCGAAGGACGCGACCTTGACACCCTCACGGATGAGCAGGTCGCACCGCTGGCCGGCGTCGGACGCGTCGGCGCGCATGTTGACGCCGAACGGCTTGCTCGTGAGCTGCTTGGTCTTCTTGATCGCGACCTCGAGCTCGTCGTAGGTCATCGTCGCCGAGGCGAGGATGCCCAGACCGCCCGCGTTGCAGGTGGCCGCGGTCAGGCGCGGACCGGACACCCAGCCCATGCCGGTCTGCACGATCGGGTGCTCGATGCCGACCAGCTCGGTCAGCGGGGTACGCAGTACCTGGCTGCTCATGCCGGAATCTCGCGGTCGCGGAAGCTCTTCGGGTCGAGGACCTCGCGGATGATCCGCAGTTCCTCGGCGGTGGGCTCACGGGTCACGCCCGCCTCGGCCAGCCCGGCGACCTCGAAGGAGGTGTTCTCGGCGACCTCGTCGGCGGTGACGCCGGGGTGCAGCGTGACGGCACGGAAGGTACGGCCGGGACCCTGGAAGTCGAACACACCGAGGTTGGTGATCACCTGGTAGTTGTTCAGGAAGCGGAACGCCGGGTTCTCCGGGTCCACCTTGTCGTAGCCGACCCCGCACACCACGTCGACCTGCTCGGTGAACACTCGGGTGGAGTGCTTGCCGACCCAGTAGCTGGTGGCGTGGTTGATCGAGTTGCCGGGGGCGCCGCGCAGGCCGAACATCTGGCGGGTCGGCTTGTCCAGCGGGCCGAACGCGGAGAGGTTCTGGTTGCCGAACTTGTCGATCTGGTTGGCGCCCATCACCACGTGACGACGGCCCGACGCGACCACGTCGAAGACCTTCGAGAACGGGATGTAGCCCTCGATCGGTGCGGCGGCGCCGATCGCCGGGGCGTCGGCGAAGATCAGGGCCTCACCGTCGGTGATGATCAGGTCCGGCTCGGAGGTGAGCTTCGCCAGGCGGGCACCGATGAGCGACATCGTCGACATGGGCGAGGCGAAGATCTCGCCAGCGTCGGCGAACAGGTCGGCGCACGCGACTGCGCAGTACTCGGCGCGGGTTACCTCGGTCATGCGTTCTGCTCCTCTGCGAACTTGCGCACGGCGGCCTGGTAGTCGTCCTCGCTGCCGGACAGGTAGGTGTCGGCGAAGGCCTGCCATGCCTCGGGGGTCTTGGCGGACTCGGCGTAGTGGCGCTGGAACTTTTCGTCCCGCTTGTACCCGCCCGCGAAGGTGAAGTGTGCGCCGTTCGGGGCCTCGGTGACGGTGTCGACCATCGCGCGGTTCAGGATCAGCGCCTGGTTCGGGACGGACTTGACGAGTTCCTCGGTCGAGACGATCTTGTCGACGCTGAGGATGCGCTGCTCGGCCGCGAGGCAGAACAGGTCGTCGAAGTACGGGTCCACGCCGGTGTAGGCAGCGTTGCCGCGCTCGTCGGCCAGGTCCAGGTGGACCAGGGCAGCGTCGAGGTTCAGCGCGGGCATTGCGATGAGGGACTCGATGCGGCCGTCGGCGTCCGGGTACGGGGACGCGACGGTCTTGAGCTCGTCGCCCCAGACGGTCTGCGCGTCCGAGCCGAGGCCGGCGCGGATCGGCATGAACGGCAGGCGCGCGGCGGCGGCCTGCAGGCCGGCCTTGACCATGCCCTCGTCCATCTCGCGGGACTCGACGGTCCCGGCGACGCGGGCCTTGGCGAACCAGGGGTCGTAGAAGGGCGCCGAGTCCAGGGACACGAATCCGTAGTAGGCGCGCTTGACCTTGCCCGCGGAGATCAGCAGACCGAGGTCCGGGCCCAGGTAGCCGACGACGGTCAGGTCGGTGACGTCACTGCGCAGCAGGGCGCGCACGAGGGCCATCGGCTTGCGCCGCGAGCCCCAGCCGCCGATGCCGATGGTCATCCCGCTCTGGATGCCGGCGACGGCCTCGTCCAGTGAGCGGCGCTTGTCGCGCTTCTCGGCCATTAGTTGCCCTCTCCCTTGGTGTTCGACTTCGGCTTGCCGGTCGCGACGAACTCGTCGCGGTGCTCGTCGGCGACGCCTGCGAGGTTCAGCTCGAACGTGAAGCCCTGCTCGATCCGGTAGCTGGTGTGCACGTCCATCACGTCGATCCGGTTGATGGCCTCCTTGGCGCGCCGGATGACCCGGGTGTCCTTGGCGGCGATCTCACCGGCGATCTTCAGCGCGCAGGCGTCGAGCTCCTCACGCGGGACCACGTCGTAGACGGACCCGAAGTGCTTGAGGGTCTGGGCGTCGACGTTCTTCGCCGTGTAGTACAGCGTCCGCATCATGTGCTGCGGGACAAGGCGGGCCAGGTGGGTGGCCGCGCCGAGCGCGCCGCGGTCCACCTCGGGCAGGCCGAAGATCGCGTCGTCGGAGGCGACGATGACGTCCGCGTTGCCGACCAGGCCGATGCCACCGCCGACGCAGAAGCCGTTGACGGCGACCACGACGGGGACCTCGCAGTCGTAGACGGCGCCGAACGCCGCCGCGCAGCCGCGGTTGGCGTCGATCAGGGCGCCGTGACCCTCGGTGGCCTGCATTTCCTTGATGTCGACACCGGCGTTGAAGCCGCGTCCCTCGGCCCGCAGGATCACCACGTGGGTGTCCGGCTTCTGCCCGGCCTCGCGGATGGCGTCGGCCAGTTCGAACCATCCCTTCGAGGGGATCGCATTCACGGGCGGGTAGTTGACGGTGACCGTGACGATGCCGGCCCCGTCGGAAGTGGAGGTGATTCCCATCGTGATTCCTTAGGTAGGTCGCCAAACCAAGCGATTGCTTGGTAAGTTAGCACACCTGCGGGCCTGGCCGGAGTCCGTCGCCGATGCGACCGGAGCAGCCCCCCGGTCCGCAGGCGAATCATCGGGCGGCCGTGAGGGGGCCGCTGACAGCGGAGGTGCGTTGGTGGATTTGGGTCTCAGTGGCAGCGTCGTGCTCGTCACCGGAGGGGTGCGGGGGGTCGGGGCGGGCATCAGCCGCACCTTCCTGCGAGCGGGGGCGACGGTGGTGACCTGCGCGCGCAGGCCCGCGGACGACCCGATCGAGGTCGACGGCCGCGGGGTGGAGTTTGTCGCCTGCGACGTCCGCGACCCCGAGCAGGTGCAGGCAATGATCGACGGGATCGTCGCGCGGCACGGCAGGCTCGACACCGTCGTCAACAACGCGGGCGGCGCACCGTTCGCCCTCGCCGCCGACGCGGGCCCGAAATTCCATTCGAAGATCGTCGAACTGAACCTGCTGGCCCCGCTGCTGATCTCGCAGGCGGCGAACGCCGTTATGCAGCAGCAGGACGGCGGCGGTTCGATCGTGAACATTTCATCGGTGAGCGGCAGCCGCCCGTCGCCGGGCACCGCGGCGTACGGCGCGGCGAAGGCTGGCGTCGACTCCCTGTCGGCCAGCCTGTCGGTCGAGTGGGCGCCGAAGGTGCGGGTGAACTCGATCGTCGTCGGGCTCGTCGAGACCGAGCAGGCGCACCTGCACTACGGCGACGAGGCCGGTGTCGAGGCGGTCGGGGCCACGGTCCCGCTGGGTCGGATGGCCCGCCCCGAGGACATCGGAAACTGTGCAGCATTCCTGGCATCGCCGCTGGCGTCCTACGTCAGCGGTTCGACCCTGACCGTCCACGGTGGCGGTGAACGCCCCGCCTTCCTGGCGGCGGCATCAACGGAGGAGAAGTAGTGAGCGGACTGGTAGACGGTCGCGTCGTCATCGTGACGGGCGCGGGCCGCGGCATCGGACGGGCGCACGCACTGGCGTTCGCGGCGGAGGGCGCGAAGGTCGTCGTCAACGACATCGGCGTCGGCAGCGACGGCACCGCCACCGGTGAGAGCCCCGGCGAGCAGGTCGTCGCGGAGATCATCGCCGCGGGCGGCCAGGCCGTCGTCAACGGTGACGACGTCGCGGACTGGGAGGGTGCGCAGAACCTGATCAAGACCGCGATCGACGCCTTCGGCGGCCTCGACGTGCTGGTCAACAACGCGGGCTTCCTGCGGGACCGGATGCTCGTCGGGATGAGCGAGCAGGAGTGGGACGCGGTGATCCGCGTGCACCTCAAGGGCCACTTCGCCCCGCTGCGGCACGCCGCCGCGTACTGGCGTGCCGAGTCGAAGGCCGGACGCCCGGTCGACGCCCGGATCATCAACACCAGCTCCGGCGCGGGCCTGATGGGCTCGATCGGCCAGGGCAACTACGCCGCGGCGAAGGCGGGCATCGCCGAGATGACCATCCAGGCCGCGGCCGAGCTGAAGAACTACGGCGTCTCCGTCACCGCGATCGCGCCCGCCGCGCGCACCCGGATGACGGTCGGCGCTGGCGGTGCGATGGCCGAGGCGATGGCCGCCCCGGAGGAGGGCTTCGACGCGATGGCGCCGGAGAACATCTCCCCGCTCGTCGTGTGGCTCGGCTCGACCGAGTCGAAGGACGTCACCGGCCGCGTGTTCGAGGTCGAGGGCGGCAAGGTCACCGTCGCCGAGGGCTGGCGGCACGGCCCGAGCCAGGACAAGGGCGCGCGCTGGGAGCCGAAGGAACTCGGCCCGGTCGTCGCGGACCTGCTGGCCAAGGCCGAGACCCCGACGCCGGTCTACGGGGCGTAGGCGGCTGCGCCGCCCGTGAGTCCTTTTGGCCCGCCAGGGGACCAAAAGGACTCACGGGCGCTACGCGCCTGCCGGGGTGCGGACGACGACGACGGTGCCAGGGAAGTAGGCGGCCAGCTCGGTGCGCGACTGCTTGAGCGCGGCGGTGCCGTAGCCGTGCTTGCGTGAGGCAGGCGCCACCCAGACGGCGATGTCGACCTCCTGGCCGGTCAGTTCGCCGAACACCAGCCCGACGCTGCGCGGGGCGTCGCCGCTGACGTCCTCGCACACGAACCAGGCCGCGGTCTCGTCGTCGACGCGGCGCAGCCCCCGCTCCCGCTCGGATTCCACCCGGTCCGACGACCACGGATTCCCGTTGTCGTCGAACTGCTCCTCGGACCGCAGCCGGAACAGGTCGGCATCGGAGTCGCTGCCGCCGAACGGTCGCAGCCGGACGCCGGACCCGGTCGCGGCGGGTCGCTGTTCGGGAAGCCATTTCAGGGTCGCGTCGAGGTTCTGCACCTCGTCGCGCAGCCGGTCCCGTTCGAGGCGGGTCAACCGCCCGAGCTGCAGCCCGAGCACCACCTCGGCGTTCGCCTCGGTGCTGTCGAGCAGCCCGCTCACCGCGCGCACCGCCCCCGCGTGGTCGTCGCTCTCGACGATCGCGTCGAGGACCTCGTGTCGCATCTCGAGCGCCTTGAGTAACGCGGACGCGAGTTCGCGTCGGTCCAGGATCTGATCTTGGGGGCCGGCCGTCATGACGATCTCCCTCATCTGTTGGGTGAGCATTGCCGAGTCATCTCGCATTGTCGGCCACCCGAAGGGGATTTTCTAGGAACACACGACGACCGGGATCTGCCGGTCGGTCCACGCCTGGTAGTCGTCGAATTCCGGGTACATCGCCACCAGCTTCGGCCACAGCCGGGCGCGTTCCTCGTCGTCGGCGACGCGCGCGACGAGTGGGCGTAGCCGGGACCGGATCTGGATGGTCACCCGGGGGTCGGCCTTCAGGTTGAGGTACCACAGCGGGTGCTTCGGCTGGCCGCCCTGCGACGCGACGAGCACCACGCTGTCGCCGTCCTCGAGAAACAGCAGCGGGCTGACCCGGTGCGCACCGGACTTGCGTCCGGTGGTGGTGAGCAGGCAGATCGGCAGCCCCGTCCGCGCGGCGCTGCCGACCCGCCACTTGCCGCCGATCCGCCCACCGGTCGCCCGGTACGCGACCACGTTCGCCCTCGACATCCACTTGATGATCGAGCGCGTGAATCTCGTGTCGAGCAGCGGTGGGCGGTTCATCGCGGCGTCAGATCCGTTCGATGATGGTGCCGGTGGCCAGCGCGCCGCCCGCGCACATCGTGATCAGCGCGGTCGAGCCGTTGCGACGCTCCAACTCGTGCAGCGCGGTGGTGATCAGCCGGGATCCGGTGCTGCCAACGGGATGTCCGAGCGCGAGCGCGCCGCCGTTGACGTTCACCTTGTCCATGTCGGGGCCGTGCACCTGCGCCCACGACAGCGCAACCGACGCGAACGCCTCGTTGACCTCGAACAGGTCGAGGTCCCCGATCTTCATGCCCGCCTTCTCGAGCACCTTGGCGGTCGCCTGCACGGGACCGTCGAGGTGGAACTCGGGCTCGGCGCCGACGAGGACCTGCGAGACGATCCGGGCCCGCGGCTTCAGGCCGAGCGCCAGCGCCCGGTCCGAGTCCATCAGCAGCACGGCGGCGGCACCGTCGGAGATCTGCGAGGAGGTGCCCGCGGTGTGGATCCCGCCCTCGATGACCGGCTTGAGCCCCGCGAGGGACTCCGCGGTGGTGTCGCGCAGACCCTGATCGCGTGAGATCACCGTGGTCTCGGAGGTGGGCAGCTTGTCCGCGCCGATGACGGGGGCCGTCACGGGCAGCACCTCGCGGTCGAAGCGGCCCTCCTCCCATGCCTGCTTGGCCAGGGCCTGCGACCGGACGCCGAGCGCCTCGATGTCGTCGCGGGTGATGCCGCGGCGCTTGGCGATTCGCTCGGCGGCCTCGAACTGGGCGGGCATGTCGATGTCCCAGGAGGCGGGGCGGCGCGGTCCGGCCTCGGTGCCGACGTTGGCGCCGAGCGGGACCTGGCTCATCTGCTCGACACCGCAGGCGATGCCGACGTCGATGGCGCCGGTCGCGATGAGGCCCGCGATCAGGTGGTTGGCTTGCTGCGCGGAGCCGCACTGGCAGTCGATGGTGGTTGCGCCGACCTGCCAGGGCAGGCCCGCGGCGAGCCACGCGGTCCGGGTGACGTTGTTGGACTGCGCACCCGCCTGGGTGACGCAGCCGCCGATGACCTGCTCGACGAGCTGCGGATCGATGCCGGAGCGCTCGAGGAGGCCGACCTGCGCGGCGCCAAGGGTTTCGGCCGCGTGCAGGCCGGACAGCCATCCGCCGCGCTTGCCGATCGGGGTCCGGACGGCCTCGACGATTACTGGTGTGCCCACTGCGGGCTCCTTTCATATTCTTCTTAGGAAAGTAGAACAGGTTCCGCGCCTCGGCAAGGACTCTGGCTGCAGATCTTCCCTAGACGTTGGGGGTGTGATTCAATATCGATAGAACGTGTTACAGATCACTTGCGACTTGATACGCGAGGGCAGGAGACAGCAGTGGCGCAGCCCAACATCCCCGCCGGGTTCGACTTTACGGACCCGGACATCTACGCACATCGACTCCCCGTCGAGGAACTCGCCGAGGTGCGCAACACCCAGCCGGTGTTCTGGGTCGAGCAGCCGGACGGCGTCGGCGGCTTCAGTGACGGTGGCTACTGGCTCGTCACCAAGCACGAGGACATCCGCGACGTCTCGATGCGCAGCGACGTGTTCTCCACCTGGGAGAACACCGCGATTCCGCGGTTCGCCGACGACATCGACCGTGCGAACATCGAACTGCAGCGGTTCGTGCTGCTGAACAAGGACGCCCCGGAGCACACCAAGCTGCGCAAGCTGGTCTCCCGCGGCTTCACCCCCCGCGCGATCAATGCGATCAAGGACGAGCTGCACGAGCGGGCCGAGGCCATCGTCAAGGCCGCCGCCGCAGAGGGCAAGGGCGACTTCGTCACCCAGGTCGCCTGTGAGCTGCCGCTGCAGGCCATCGCCGAGCTCATCGGCGTGCCGCAGGAGGACCGCGGCAAGGTCTTCGACTGGTCCAACCAGATGACCGGCTACGACGACCCGGAGCTGGACATCGACCCGGTGACGGCGTCGATGGAGATCCTCGGCTACGCGTACCAGATGGCGGAGGCCCGCAAGGCCGACCCGCGCGAGGACCTGGTCACCACGCTCATCGAGGCGGACGTCGACGGCGAGGCGCTCAGCGCCGAGGAGTTCGGGTTCTTCGTGATCCTGCTCGCCGTTGCGGGCAACGAGACCACCCGCAACGCGATCACCCACGGCATGAAGGCCTTCATGGACCATCCCGAGCAGTGGGAGCTGTACAAGAAGGAGCGCCCGAAGACCACGGCGGACGAGATCATCCGCTGGGCAACCCCGGTCGCCGCCTTCCAGCGCACCGTGCTCGAAGACACCGAGATCGGCGGCGTCACCGTCACCAAGGGTCAGCGTGTGGTGATGAACTACATCTCGGCGAACTTCGACGAGGACGTGTTCGAGAACGCGCATGACTTCAACATTCTGCGGGACCCGAACCCGCACCTGTCGTTCGGCGGCACCGGCGCCCACTACTGCCTGGGCGCCAACCTGGCCCGCATGGAGATCGATCTGATCTTCAACGCGATCGCCGACTTCCTGCCGGACATCACCGAGGTCGCGGACCCGCGTCGCCTGCGCTCCGGCTGGCTCAACGGCCTCAAGGAGTACCAGGTCGACTACCAGACCCAGGGCACCGGTGGGGGTTGCCCCGTCGCGCACTGACGGCTCGGTGAGGGCGAGCCGACGGTAACGCGAAACAGCGCCGGGGGGGGCGAAGGGGGCCGCCGGGGGTGTTTGGTTTCCGGGCGGGTAACCCATTTTCCTCGAC
>NZ_JBSGXD010000002.1:146305-221389 GCF_053609225.1 Rhodococcus sp. NPDC054953
CTAAAGAATGCGGGTTTGGGGGGGAACAAAAAGAAGAAACAAAAACACCCCCCGGACACAACCCCCCTCCCCCCCCGCCGCTGTTGGCTTCCGGACGGGGCGCCCGGTTCTCGCCGAGCACCCGGCAGGTCGTGAACGACGAAGGGCCGCATCCCGATCGGGATGCGGCCCTTCGCCTGTTCCGGGGAGGGCTATAGCTTCGTCATGGTCTTCATTGCCCGGTCGACCTCCCAGAAGGCCCGCAGCGACTGCAGCTTGCCCTCGTCGGTGACGCGGTAGATGAACACGCCCTCGGCATCGACCTGCGCACCGGCCAGCACCGTGCGGATCCGCCCGATGTTGACGACCTCACTGCCGCACACCAACTGGTCGTCGATGATGAACTCGATCGAGTCGGTGTTCGCGATCGTCATGTCGTAGAACTTCGAGATCGCCTCCCGCCCGTGGTGCCCCGTGCCCTCGGGGTCGAAGCCCGACGGGCCGACCGGGTCCTCGACCCAGCCGTCCTCGGCGAACAGGTTCAGCCACTCCTCCTTGCGCTTGCCGCTGGCCGCGGCCTGCGACGCGCGCGAGGCGATCAGGGCGGGGTGGTCGGTGGTCGTCTCAGCCGTCATGGCATCTCCCTACTTGATGTACTGATCGGCAAACTTGCGCAGCGAGGCCTGCTTCGCCTCGAGCGGTCCGTCGAAGGCGACGCCGTCGAAGAGCCAGGGCACCACGATGCAGTCGGTGATGCCCGCCTCGGCCATCTCGGCATAGCCGTCCCTGCCGAACCGGTCGATGCACACCGCCTGAATCTCGAACGGCTCGTTCTCCCTGCCATATTCGGCTCGGAGTTCGTCCAGCCGGGCCTTGGTGGCTACGAGATCCCTGAACTTCATCATCGCCGACGTCCAGCCGTCACCGATGCGCGCAGCGCGCTTGAGCGCGACCTCGGTGTGCCCGCCGACATAGAACGGCACCGGCACCGACGGGGCCGGGCTCATCTGCAGCCGGTCGAAGTCGAAGAACTCGCCGTGGAACTCGACCATGCCGCCGGCGAGCACCAGCTTGATGACCTCGATCATCTCGTCGACCCGGGCGCCACGCCTCTTGTACGGCACCCCGCACCATTCGAATTCCTCCGGCGCCCAGCCGATCCCGACACCGAACCCGAACCGGTTGCCGGTCAGGTTCGCCACCGACCCGACCTGACGGGCCAGCAGCAGGGGATTGCGGGAACCGAGCTTGAGGACGTTGGTGTAAAACCCGATCGTCGAGGTCGCCGCACCCATCGCCGCGGCGGCGATCAACGGATCCACCCACGGGGTGTCGGCGTTCCACATCCGCGACCCGTCCGGGGTGTACGGGTAGTCGGCGGCCGCGGTCTCCATGTAGAACAACGAGTCCGGGAGGCCGATGTTGGCGAACCCGCACTCCTCGGCGGTCTGCGCGAGCGGGACCAACTGCTCGAGCGGACTCATCGCGATTCCGACGGTGTACTTCACGGTGTGCCCCTTCCTAATTGGTGGGGCGATCGGAGCCGACCACCCACATCGCGAAGTACTGCGAGCCGCCGCCGTACGCGTGCCCGAAGGCCTTCCGCGCGCCGTCCACCTGGTGGTCGCCGGCCCGCTCCATCACCTGCATCGCCGACTCGGCGTACCGGATCATGCCGGACGCGCCGATCGGGTTCGAGGAGAGCACGCCGCCGGAGGCGTTGACCGGCATCCGTCCGCCGAGCGCGGTCTCGCCCGCCTCGGTGAACTTCCAGCCCTCGCCCTCGGCGACGAACCCAAGGTTCTCGAGCCACATCGGCTCGAACCACGAGAACGGGACGTAGATCTCCGCCTCGTCGATCTCGGTGAGCGGGTCGGTGATCCCCGCTGCCTTCCACAGCGCGGCCGAGGCGTCCCGGCCGGCCTGCGGGTTCGCGACATTGCGGCCCGCGTACGACAGCGGTTCGGTGCGCATCGCGGTCGCGTGGATCCAGGCGACCTTGCGTCCCTCCGACAGCACCTCCTTTGCGGCGTCCTCGTTGCCGATGACGATCGCGCAGGCACCATCCGAGGACGGGCACGTCTCGTCGAAACGGATAGGGTCCCACAGCATCTGGGACTCCATCACCGACTCGACGGTGATGTCGGCCTGCTTGAGGTGTGCGTACGGGTTCATCGCGCCGTTGCGCCGGTCCTTGACGGCAACCAGCGCGCCGATGTGGTCGGGAGCGCCCGAGCGGCGGATGTACGAGCGGACGTGCGGGGCGAAGAAGCCGCCAGCACCCGCACCGACCGGCATCGTGAACGGCACCGGCGTGGACAGCGCCCACATCGCGTTCGATTCCGACTGCTTCTCCCACGAGACCGCGAGCACCCGCTTGTGGACGCCGGACTGCACGAGGCTGGTCGCGACGTTGCCCGTCGAGGCACCCACCGATCCGGCGGTGTGCACGCGCAGCAGCGGCTTCCCGTTGGCACCCAGTGCATCCGACATCGCCAGCTCCGGCATCATCGACCCCTCGAACAGGTCGGGCGCCTTGCCGATGACGATCGCGTCGATGTCGTCCCAGCCGACGTGGGCGTCGGCCATCGCGCGGTCGATCGCCTCGCGGATCATGCCCGCCATCGTGACGTCGTGCCGCTTGGCGACGTAGTAGGTCTGGCCGGTGCCGAGGACGGCTGCGAGTTGCTTACCTCGGGCGGAGCCTCGGGAAATGTTGCTCGCCATCAGTTGTTGCGTCCTTCCATGACTGCGACCAGGTTCTGCTGCAGCACGGGGCCACTGGTGGCGTGGGCGAGGGTGCGCTGGGCGTCACCGCTCATGATCTGCTGTGCGGCGTAGCCGATGCGTTCGAGGCCGCCGGAGAACAGCGGGTTGCCGGTCAGCGGGCCGCCGGACGGGTTGATCCTGGTGGCGTCGGTCAGGCCGATCGCCTCCCGCAGGATGATCTCCTGGTGCGTGAACGGGGCGTGCAGTTCGGCGACGTCGATGTTTGAGACGTCACCGCCGGTCGCGGCGCGGGCCGCGGCCGCGGTGGACGGGGAGACCGTCAGATCCCGCGAGCCGATGTTCGGCGAGTCGATGCGATGGTCGATTCCGGTGATCCACGCGGGGCGTTCGCACAGGTCGCGGGCGCGGTCGCCACGGGCGAGGATGATCGCGGCGGCGCCGTCGGTGATCGGGGCGCAGTCGTGCGCGCGCAGCGGGTCGGCGACGTACTCGCCTGCCAGCAGCGTCTCGACGTCGACGTCACCGGAGATCTGGGCGTTGGGGTTGCTCTTCGCGGCGGCCCGGCTGCGGCGGGCGATCTCGGCCATGTCCTCGGCGGTCCACTTGCCCGCGTCGAGCCCGAGCCGGGCCTGCAGGCCCGCGACCGACACCGAGTCCGGCCACAGCGGCGCCACGACGTACGGATCCATCTGCATCGCGAGGATCTGGCGGAGATTGCCCGCGGACGACTTACCGAAGCCGTAGACGAGGGCGGTGTCGACCTCACCGGTCATGATCTTGACCCAGGCCTCGTACAGCGCCCAGGCGGCGTCCATCTCCACGTGCGACTCGTTGATCGGCGGAACGGCACCGATCGAGTCGATCGCGGAAATGAACGAGAACGAGCGCCCGGCCAGGTAGTCGGACGATCCGGAGCACCAGAACCCGATGTCGGACTTGGTGATTCCGAGCTCCGCGTAGAGCTGCTGGAAACAGGGGACGAGCATCTCGACACCGTTGGTGGTGCCGGTGGTCTCGCGCACATGGGGGGCCTGCGCGAAGCCGACGACTGCAATGTCTGTCATGGTCTTACCGGCTCCTAGAGGTGATGCTTGTAGGTGTCGTAGTCCGCGTCCGGCTCACCGCTGGGGCGGAAATGGGAGATGTTGCGCAGCGAGTACTCCCACTCGTCCTTCGGGCGCCACGCGGCCTCGACCCGCATGCCCATCCGGACCTCGGTGGGATCGACCTCGAGGAGCAGGTGCAGGAACGGGATGTCCGCGCCGTCCAGGACGATGTACGCGGCCACGTAGGGCGGCTTGATCTGCTGACCGAGGAACGGGACGTTGACGATGCAGAACGTGGTGACGGTGCCCTTGTCGGAGACCTCGACCTGCTCCTTGGTGGGGACGCCGTCGGTGGGGTTCGCACCGCGCGGGGGCACATACACCTTGCCGTTCGCGTCGGTGCGGCCGCCGATGACCTTGCCCTCCATCAGGCCGCGAAGGTAGTAGCTCTCCTCGAACGACGCGGTGTGCGTGTAGTGCAGGTCGATCGGGGTGACGATGTCGGTGACCGGCTCGCCGCCGGATGCGGAGGGGGTGGACTCGCTCTCACCCGGCTCGAAGCAGGCGATGTCGCGGATGTGTCCGGTGCGCTCGTCGGCCCAGCGGACCCGTACCCGCATCCCGGTGCTCATCGCGTCCGCCGATCCGGCATCGACGGCGTGCAGGATCGAGGTGTCCGCGCCGTCCAGCCGGATCAGGGCCCACGCGAACGGGTGGCTCAGCGGCTGGCCCTCGATGGGGTCGGGCATCCACGTCCAGCTGGCGACCGTCCCGGTGTCCGCGACGTCGACGAAGTCGGTCGTCGGTTCGTGGGTGACGGGGTCGAACTCGGGCGGCGGCACGTGCACCCGGCCGTCGGAGGCCCGGGCGCCCACCACCTTTCGGTCGCGCAGCCCGGTGACGAACGCGCCGATGGTCGGTCCAACGGACCGCGTGTAGTCGAATTTGAGATTAAGTGGTGCCCGCAGGGGCTGCTCGGCCACTTGGGTCTTTTCAAGGGTCACGGAATCGAGTAGAACAGGTTCTCATTACTGTGGCAAGAGTCACTGTCGCGGTGCGGCGGAAATGGGAAAACACGGAGGCGCGCAAATGAAGCTGGGGTTGCAACTCGGATACTGGGGCGCGCAGCCGCCGACGAACGCCGCCGAACTCGTTACAGAAGCCGAGCGCTGCGGCTTCGAAGCGGTGTTCTCCGCAGAATCCTGGGGCAACGACGCGTTCACCCCGCTCGCCTGGTGGGGGTCGAGCACCGAGCGGGTCCGCCTCGGCACCTCGGTGGCGCAGCTGTCCGGCCGGACCCCGACCAACGCCGCGATGCACGCGTTGACCCTTGACCACCTATCCGGCGGGCGGGCGATTCTGGGCCTCGGCGTCTCGGGGCCGCAGGTCGTGGAGGGGTGGTACGGCAGGCCGTTCCCGAAACCCCTTGCCCGGACCCGGGAATACGTCTCGATCATCCGGCAGGTCCTGGCCAGGGAAGCAGCCGTCACCAACGATGGCCCGCACTATCCGCTGCCGTACCGCGGCGAGGACGGGATGGGACTGGGCAAGCCGCTCAAGCCGATCACCCACCCGCTCCGCGCGGACCTGCCGATCTGGCTCGGCGCCGAGGGGCCGAAGAACGTCGCGCTGACCGCGGAGATCGCCGACGGCTGGCTCGCGATCTACTACACGCCGCGGCTCGCACACATGTACAACGCGTGGCTCGACGAGGGATTTGCCCGCCCCGGCGCCCGACGCAGCCGGGCGGACTTCGAGATCGCCGCGACCTGCCAGGTCGTCGTCACCGATGACCGCGCCGCGGCGATCGCCGCCGCCAAGCCCTATACCGCGCTGTATGTCGGCGGAATGGGGGCCGCCGAGCTGAATTTCCACGCCCAGGTGTACACCCGGATGGGCTACGGGGCCGAGGTCAAGGAGATCCAGCGGCTCTTCCTGGCAGGCAAGAAGGAGGAGGCCATCGCGACCGTGCCGGACGAGATGGTCACCGACACGATGATCGTCGGCGACCTCGACGAGGTCCGCAGGCAGGTGAAGGTGTGGGAGGACGCCGGCGTCACGATGCTGCTGGTGACCTGTCGCGACGTCGAACACGTGCGCGAACTCGCCGCCGCCGTCCACCCGGCCTAGTACCCACTGCCCGCCTCCCCGAGTGAACGGAAGCGTTCAGTCGATCTGATCGAATGAATGTGCCGTTCACTCGGGAGTCTCGGTTGTCCACAGGCCGGGAATTTGTACACAGACACCCACTCCAGGGACGGTCCGGGTCTCCGGATGCGTCCATGATCGAGGTCATGAGGCACGGGGGATGGGGCGGCGAGGGTCGAGTGCTTGAGATGGCCGCGGTCAGTGGGGTGATCAGCGTGGCCACGCTGGCGTCGTTCGGGGTGTCGTCGTCGACGATCGTTGCGAGATGCAAGCCGGGTGGGCCGTGGCGGCGGCTCCTTCCCGGTGTTGTCCAGTTGACCAACGGCTACCCGACGCCGCGGCAGCGCGTAGTCGCGGCCCTGACGTACTGCGGGGACGACGCCTTGCTCACCGGCCGAGCTGCGTTGCGCGAGTATGGCTTCGGTGAGGAGGCTGGCGAGGTTCACGTGCTGCTTCCGGATCGTCGACGGAAGCAGTCGACGTCGTTTGTTCGGGTCGAGCGGACCACTCGGTTGCCAGTACCCGTCAACAGGAGCGGTTTGCCGTGTGCGCCGATCCCGCGGGCGGTGCTGGACGCTGCCCGGCTGTGCGTGACGCTCGACTCGGCACGCGCGTTGATCGCATCCGTTGTTCAACGCAGGGCCGTCACCGCTGCCGAGTTGGCGGTCGAGCTTGAGGAGGGGAGCGTCCGCGGCTCGGCTCTGCCACGCATCGTGGTCGAGGAGATGGACGCGAATGTGCACTCGGTTCCGGAGGCCGTCGCCCGGAAGATCTGGCAGTCGACCGGCCTCCCCGAGATGGTATTCAACCGCCCGATTCGCACCTCAAACGGTGTGTTTCTGGCGCAGCCCGACGGCTGGATCGACAGCGTCGGATTGGCGTGGGAGATCGACTCGGTCGATTGGCATGCCACGCCGGAGCTGTATGCGGCCACGGTCGAACGGCGGACCAGGATGCAGGACCAGTTGATCGTCGTCCTGGTGACCATTCCCCGGATGGTGTACTCAGATCCGAGCGCGGTATCCACGTCGCTTCGTGCCCACTTCGCGCTGGCGGCTCAGCGCCCCCGGCCGCCCGTGATCATGGACCCGGAGCGTCGCGCGACGGGGTGATGGCAGTCGGTCCGTGTGGCTCCGGATGGGTCATTCTCGCCAATTCGCTGGCCCGAGCGAACGGCACATTTGTTCGATCAGATCGACTGAACGCTTCCGTTCACTCGGGGGCGGGGCGGGGTGGGCGGAGTGGGTCGGGTGAGGGGGCGGGGCTCGTGAGGGGCTACCTGCCCTGGAACTTCGGGGCGCGCTTCTCGGCGAAGGACCGGGGGCCTTCCTTGGCGTCGTCGCTCTTGAACACCTCGGCGCCGATCTTTGCCTCGAGCTTGAACGCCTCCTCCTCGTGCATGCCCTCGGTCACCCGGATCGTCTTGAGGATGGCCTGCACCGCGACCGGGCCGTTGGCGGCGATCCGCTCGGCAATCTCGAGCGCCGTCGTCAGCGCCTCGCCGTCCGGCACGACATGGCCGATCAGGCCGAGCTCCTTGGCCTCGGGTGCGGGGACGTTGCGGCCGGTGAGCAGGATTTCCGCGGCAACGGTGTAGGGGATCTGCCGGACCAGCCGAACAGCGGACCCGCCGAGCGGGAACAGGCCGAGGCGGGCCTCGGAGACGCCGAACTTCGCGCTCTCGCCCGCCACCCGGATGTCGGTGCCCTGCAGGATCTCGGTGCCGCCCGCGATCGCGGCGCCCTCGACCGCCGCGATCAGCGGCTTGGTCAGCCTGCGTCCCTTGAGCAGGGCGGGCAGCGAGGTCGGGTCGAGGCTGCCCTTGGAGAAGGCGTCGCCGGGCGCATTCTTGTTCATCGCCTTGAGGTCCATGCCCGCGCAGAACGTGCCGCCAGCACCGGTCAGGACGGCAACCCGGATGTCGGGGTCGTTGTCGACCCGGTCCCAGGCGTCGACCATGATCGCCATCATCTCGCCGGAGAGGGCGTTGCGTGCCTCCGGGCGGTTCATCGTGACGATCAGGACGTGACCGCGCTTCTCCACGAGGCAGTGCGCGGACTTGTCCGAAACGTCTGAAATCGCGGCCGTGGTGGAGGACACTGATTGCTCCCGAATGCGTGTGAGTTGGGTCTCAAATTGACTCTTGCCAGAAACGGTAACACGTTCTACTTTGTTGGTCGTGGCACTTAACATCGCAGACTTCGTTGAGCACTCCATCGACCTGAATCCCGAGCGCGTGGCGCTGCTGGACGGGCGTCGCGAGTTCACCTATTCGCAACTTGAGGACCGCACCAACCGGCTGGCGCACTACCTGCTCGATCACGGGGTGAAGCCCGGCGACAAGGTGGGCATCTACTCCCGGAACACCATCGAGGCCATCGAGGCGATGGTCGCGGTGTTCAAGGCCCGTGCCGTGATGGTGAACGTCAACTACCGGTACGTCGAGAACGAGTTGCAGTACATCTTCGAGAACTCGGACATGGCCGCGCTGGTCGTCGAGCGCAGGTACGTCGACAAGGTCGCGAACGTGCTGCCGAACACCCCGCAGGTCAAGTCGGTCGTGGTCATCGACGACGGCACCAGCGAGCTGGACTTCGCCGGCTTCGGCGGGGTGGAGTACGAGGAGGCGCTCGCACAGTCCTCGCCCGCCCGCGACTTCGGCGAGCGCAGCCCCGACGACATCTTCATGCTCTACACCGGCGGCACCACCGGCATGCCGAAGGGCGTCATGTGGCGGCACGAGGACTGGTGGCGGGTGCTCGGCGGCGGCGTCAACTTCATCACCGGCGAGTACGTCCAGGACGAGTGGGACATGGCCAAGCTCGGCGCGGCCAACCCGGCGATGGTGCGGTTCCCCATCCCGCCGATGATCCACGGCGGCGCGCAGTCCGCGGTGTTCCACAGCCTCTTCGGCGGCGGCACCCTTGCGCTGCACCCGGAGTTCGACGGTCACGCCGTGTGGCAGGTCATCGACCGCCACAAGGTCAACCTGATCTTCATCACCGGTGACGCGATGGCCCGTCCGATGCTCGACGCGCTGAAGGCGGGCAACCCGGAAACCGGTGAGCCGTACGACCTCTCGTCGCTGTACGTGCTGGCCTCCAGTGCGGCGCTGTTCTCCCCGGCGCTGAAGGAGGAGTTCCTGGAGCTGCTGCCGAACCGCCTGCTCACCGACTCGATCGGCTCCTCCGAGACCGGCTTCGGTGGCCTCGCGACGATCACCAAGGGCTTCGAGCACACCGGCGGCCCGCGGGTGAAGATCGACTCGCAGACCACCGTCCTCGACGACGAGGGCAACCCGATCGAGCCCGGCTCCGGCAAGGTCGGCCTGCTCGCCCGCAGCGGCCACATCCCGCTCGGCTACTACAAGGACGAGAAGAAGACCGCCGAGACCTTCAAGGTCTACAACGGGATCCGCTACTCGATCCCCGGCGACTACGCCTCCGTCGAGGCGGATGGCACGGTCACGATGCTCGGCCGCGGCTCGGTCTCGATCAACAGCGGCGGCGAGAAGATCTACCCGGAGGAGGTCGAGGGCGCGGTCAAGACGCATCCCGACGTCTTCGACACCCTCGTCATCGGTGTCCCGGACGAGCGGTTCGGCCAGCGGGTCGCCGCGGTCGTCGCGACCCGTGACGGCGCCCGCCCGAGCATGAACGACATCGTGGCAGCCGCGCGCAAGGAGATCGCGGGCTACAAGGTGCCGCGCAGCGTGTGGTTCGTCGACGAGATCAAGCGGTCGCCCGCCGGCAAGCCCGACTACAAGTGGGCGAAGGGCGTCGCCGAGTCGCGCGAGGCGGACGATCACTACACGAACGGCAACTCCTGATGCACAACGAGCTCGCGGCGAAGTTCGGGATCAAGTACCCGATCTTCGCGTTCACCCCCTCCGAGCATGTGGCGGCCGCCGTCACGCGGGCCGGCGGGCTCGGGGTCCTCGGATGCGTCCGCTTCAACGACGCCGAGGAACTCGACGCGACGCTGAACTGGATGGACGAGAACACCGACGGCAAGCCGTACGGCGTCGACGTCGTGATGCCCGCGAAGGTGCCCACCGAGGGCAGCGCGGTCGACCTGGACAAGCTGATCCCGGCCGAGCATCGCGCCTTCGTCGACCGCACGCTGGCCGAGCTCGGGGTTCCTCCGCTGTCCGACGACGTCGAGCACGCCACCGGCGTCCTCGGCTGGCTGCACTCGGTGGCCCGAGCCCAGCTGGACGTCGCCTTCAAGCACCGTCCCGCGCTGATCGCGAACGCACTCGGCTCGCCGCCGAAGGACGTGATCGACGAGGCGCACGGCCACGGCGTCCCGGTCGCGGCGCTGGCCGGTGCGGTCCCGCACGCGCTCAGCCACGTCGCGAACGGCGTCGACATCGTCATCGCGCAGGGCTACGAGGCGGGCGGTCACACCGGTGAGATCGCCTCGATGGTGCTGGTTCCCGAGATCGTCGACGCGGTCGGTGATTCCGCGACGGTCATCGCGGCGGGTGGCATCGGCAGCGGCCGTCAGGTCGCGGCGGCGATGGCGCTGGGTGCCCAGGGCGTGTGGATGGGATCGTACTGGCTCACCGCGGCCGAGTACCGGCTCGGCAGCGCGGCGGACGGTACGTCGGCGACGCAGCGGGCACTGCTTGCGGCAACCTCGAGCGACACCGTCCGTTCCCGGATCTACTCGGGCAAGCCGGCGCGGCTGCTCAAGACCAAGTGGACCGAGGCGTGGTCGGCGGAGGGTGCGCCAGCCGCGCTGCCGATGCCGCTGCAGAACATCCTGGTCGCCGAGGCGCACCAGCGGATCGCCGCCGCCGAGAACCCGGATGTCGTCGCGATGCCGGCGGGCCAGATCGTCGGCCGGATGAACGAGATCCGGCCCGTCGCGGACACGATGGCCGACCTGGTCGCCGAGTTCGAGGCCACCGTCGCGCGGCTGGACAAGCTGGGCGGGTAGCCGGAGGTCAGGACCGCAGCACGCCGGAAGGCCGGGTACGAATCTCGTACCCGGCCTTCGTCATTCGACTTCAGTCGACGCGGGGTCGGAGTCCGATGTGGCGGGCGATCGCAGCGCCAGCGCCGACCATCGCGCACACGGCCACGATCGTGGTGGCAAAGGTACTTGGCAGCGTGGTGAAGCCCTGCGCCCATGCGGTGCCGACTCCGGCCAGGATCGCGAACAGGGCCGCGATCGGCAGAATCCGTGCCAGGGCCCGTGTGGTGTCCGCGGCCCGGGGATCCCCGACGGCCCGGAGCGTGCCCCACGTACAGGCCAGCGCGAGCAGGTAGCCGAGGGCGCCGCTCGCCGCGAAGATCACGCCAATCAGCTGGGCGGGCTCGACGGTCACGTTGCGCCAGAAACCCAGGTACAGCATGGTCAGCGTCGTCCCCATGCCCAGGGTGGCGCCGGCAAGCGTGGCCAGCGCCACCAACCCGAGTCGGGTTGCCCGACCGGACAGCCCGCGTTCGTCCGCCCAGGACCGAAGCGTTGCGGCGGGATCGCTACCCACGACGGCATCGGCTCCAAGGCCCGCGCTGTCCGCGGCCTCGAGTTCGCCGGACAGTTCGTCGAGCAGTCCCGCGCGGTCGCTGCGTCGCACACCGGCACGGCGCCACACCCGGGCGGCGATTCGGGTGACATCGGCGGTGGTCGGAACCCCGCTGGGGGTGGAGTCGGTGACGCTCATCGTGCTTCTCCTGTCGAGTTCGTTGATGGCAAAACCGAATTCACTGATGCGGCGAGCGTTGCCCATTCCTCGGTTCCGGTCGCCAGTGTGTTGAGGCCGAGGTCGGTCACCGAGTAGTACTTGCGCGGCGGACCCGAGTCGGACGGGCGGCTCTCGGTGCACACCAGTCCGGCCCGTTCGAGCCTGGCGAGTAGGGGGTACGACGATCCGCCCGCAACGAGGAGGTCTCGTTCGGCGAGTCGCTCCGTCAGTTCGTAGCCGTAAATCGGGCGTTCGCGAAGGATCGACAGGACACAGAGGTCGAGGACGCCCCGCAGGATGAGGCTGCGGCGGTCAACGGAAGGACTCATGCACAGCAAGGTATCACTATCGGTGTAAGCAAGATAGCTGTTCGGCAGACGCCGGCGCACCGAGCGAACGGCACATTCATTCGATCAGATCGACTGAACGCTTCCGTTCACTCGGGCGAGGGGGAGGGGATCAGCGGTCCAGTTCGGTGTCCAGCTGCGCGGCGAGGTCCGCGGTCACCGGCACGAACGACGCGGCGCCTGCGGCGCGGAACCAGGTGGGGTCGGGGGAGTTCCAGCGCTGCGCGCTCAGCGACCGGCCGAGCACCTTGTAGGTGGCGGTCTTCGGCAGGTCCGCGGTGACGCGGATGAAGCTCGGCAGCTGCTTGGGGCCGAGATCGCCCTGCGCGGTGAGGAACTCGGCGAACTCGTCGATGTCGAAGCCGTCCGCGGCGACGATCGCGACGGCCACCCGGTCACCGACCTGGGGGTCGGGGACCGCATACGCCGCGACCTCAACGACCCCCGGGTGGCGGGCGAGGATGTTCTCGATCGGCGCGGTGCCGAGGTTCTCGCCGTCGACCCGCATCCATCCGGAGCTGCGGCCCGCGAAGTACACGTAGCCGTCGGCGTCGACGTAGCCGAGGTCGCCGCTCCAGTACTGGCCGTCGCGGACCCGCTCGGCCTCGGCCGCCGGGTTCTTGTAGTACCCGGCGAAGCTCCCGGTCCCGGTGGTGTTGACCAGCTCGCCGGTGGCCTTGTCGGCATTGAGGATGTGGCCTGCCGTATCGAATTCCGCTGTCGGGCAGGGTGCCCCGGTGTCCGGATCGAGGACGGCGATGCCTGCGGGCAGCGGGCCGAGGGCCCCGGCGGGGGTGCCCGGCAGGCGGGAGATCAGCACACCGCCCTCGGTGGACCCGAATCCGTCGACGACTCGGACGTCGAACCGGCGGCCGAAGTCGGCGATCGCCGACGGCGAACCCTCATTGCCGTACACGATCTTCAGCGGGTTGTCGGCGTCGTCGCCGCGTTCGGGAGTGGCGAGCACGTAGGCGAGGGGCTTGCCGACGTAGTGGGCGAAGGTAGCACCGAACCGGCGGACATCCGGCAGGAAGCCGGACGCCGAGAACTTGCGCCGGAGCGCGAAATTTCCGCCAGCGGCGAGCGCGATCGCCCAGCACGCCATCACGGCGCCGGAGTGAAACAGCGGCATCGACGCGTAGGTGGTGTCGGCGGAGGTCAACTCGAACCGGTTTGCGAGCATCACACCGGGGCCGGCGACCATCCGGTGGGTGACCCGGACCGCCTTCGGGTCACCGCTGGTGCCGGAGGTGAAGATCAGCATGAACAGCTCGTCCGGCGCGGGGCGTGCGTCCGGTGCGGTGCTGTCGCGGTGCGCGGCGAGCAGGTCGTGCCACTCGGGGGAGTCGACCAGCAGGACCCGCACCGCACCGAGGTCGAGTCCGTCGAGCAGGCGCGCCTTCTCGGAGTCGGTGACCACGACCTGACAGTCGGATCGGGCGATGTCCCCCGCGAGGGCGGTGCCGCGCCGGGTCGGGTTCAGCCCGGCCAGGACGGTGCCGCCGACCGCGGTGGCACCGAGCAGCAGCGCGAACTCGGGGACGTTGTCCAGCAGCACCCCCACGTGCGGGGGCGCCGCTGGGTCCAACAGCGACGCCAGTGCTGCGGCGACGTCGATGCACGCGCCGATGTGCTCCGACCACGGAATCCTCGTGTCCTCGAAGAGGATTCCGTGGTCGTTGTCGTCCCGCAGTGCGAGCAGCAGGTCGGTGACGGTGGGAGCAGTGGTCATGGCGCGCAGTGTAGGGATCAGGCAGGGACGTCGGCCAGCGTCTGTCCCAGTCTGCGGAGCTGCTCGGTCGCGGACCCGAGCGCGAACTCGTTGTGCTTGGCCGCGAGGAAGTAGCGGTGCACGGGGTGGTCACGGTCCAGTCCGACGCCGCCATGCACGTGGATCACCGTGTGTGCGACGCGGTGCCCGGCGTCCGCAGCCCAGAACTTCGCGGTCCGCACCTCGGCGTCGGCCGGCAGGTTCTCGCCGAGCAGCCACGCGGCCTGCCACAGCGTCGACCGGACCGCCTTGACGTCGATGAAGGCGTCCGCGAGGCGCTGCGCCACGGCCTGGAAGCTGCCGATCGGGCGGTCGAACTGCACCCGCTCGCGGGCGTATTCGGAGACGAGTTCGAGGGCGCGTTCGAGCGTGCCGAGCTGCAGCGCGGCCAACCCAACCGCCGCGCGGTCGAGGATCCAGCCGACCACCTCGGCGCCGCGCTCGGTGCCGCCGAGCAGCTGTGCGGTGACCGCACCGGACAGGTCGACGATCGCCTCGGCGCTGTAGTCGGTGGTGAGCTGCCGATCGATCCGGACGCCCGGCGCTGCGGGGTCGACGACGAACACCGCGACGCCGTCGGGGGTGGTGGCGGGGACCAGGATCGTGTCCGCAAACGCGGCGGCCGGGACCGTGATCTTGGTTCCGGTGATCGTCCAGCCGGCGCCGCTGCGTTCGGCGCGGGTGGCCGGGTGCGCCGGGTCGTGGTTGAGTTCCTCGGCGAGCGCGACGGTCACGATCGCGGAGCCGTCGGCCGCCCGCCGCGCAAGGTCGCGCTGGGCATCGTCGCCGAACTCGGCGAGCGCCGACCCGGCGAGCATGATCGAGCTCAGATACGGCACGGGAGAGAGGGTTCGGCCGATCTCGCGGAGCACGGAGCACTGCTCGAGGATGCCGAAGCCGCCGCCGCCGACCGACTCGGGCAGGGCCGCCGCGAGGACACCCGCGTCGGCCAGCGCCTGCCACAGCGTGCTGTCGAAGCGGTCCTCGGCGGCGTCCATCTCGCGCAGTCGGTCGTTGGTGGTGAGCTTCTCGGTGATGCTCCGGGTGAGCTGTTCGAGGTCCAGTTGGGCCTCGGTGAGGGTGAAGTCCACGGTGATTCCTTCGGGTGCGGTCCTGGGGGATGTGGGGTGGCCGACGTCAGCGCCTGGCGGGCGGCTGTCCCAGTGCGGTCATGGCGAGGATGTCGCGCTGCACCTCGTTGGTGCCGCCACCGAAGGTGAGGATCAGCGACGAACGGTGCATCCGCTCGACCCGGCCCCGCAGGATCGCGCCCGTCGAGTCCTGCCGCAGGTAGGCCAGGGGTCCGAGGACCTCCATCAGCAGTCGGTATGCCTCGGTGGCGAATTCGGTGCCGAACACCTTGCATGCCGAGGCGTCGCCCTTGCTCGGCGCGTCCGCGGACGCGACCTCCCAGTTCAGCAGCTTCAGGTACTCGACCTTGGCGTGCACGCGGGCGAGGTTGATCTGGGCCCATTCCTGGTCGATCACCCGGCGGCCGTCGGCCAGCTTGGTGTTCTGCGCCCACTCGACGGTGTCGCGCAGCGCACCCTGGATCGGCGCAGCGGACACCAGCGCGACCCGTTCGTGGTTGAGCTGGTTGGTCATCAGCGACCAGCCGCCGTTCTCCTCGCCGACCAGGGCGGACGACGGGACGCGGACGTCCTGGTAGTAGGTGGCGCTGGTGTCCGGGCCCGCCATCGTGTGGACCGGCGTGTAGGAGAAGCCTTCCGCGGTGGTGGGGACGATCAGCATGCTGATGCCCTTGTGCTTCTTGGCGTTCGGGTCGGTGCGCACCGCGAGCCAGACGTAGTCGGCGTAGGCGATGAGGCTCGTCCACATCTTCTGGCCGTTGACGATGTAGTCGTCGCCGTCCTTGACCGCGGTGGTGCGCAGGCTGGCGAGGTCGGTGCCCGCGCCGGGTTCGGAGTAGCCGATCGAGAAGTGCAGTTCACCGGCCGCGATCTTGGGCAGGAAGAACTTCTTCTGCTCCTCGGAGCCGTAGTGCATGATCGTCGGGGCGACCGAGTTGATCGTCAGGAACGGAACCGGCGCGCCCGCGATCGCGGCCTCGTCGGTGAAGATCAGCTGGTCGAACGCGGAGCGCGCCTGTCCGCCGTACTCCGTGGGCCAGCCCAGCGCCAGCCAGCCGTCGCGGCCCATCTCCCGGACGACGTCGCGGTAGACGGTGCCCGAGCCGTACTCGCCGGTCTGGGCGGCCAGCGCTTCGCGGCGTTCGGGAGTAATCAGCTTCGCGAAGTACGCGCGCAGTTCCTCCCTCAGCTTCTGCTGTTCCGCGGTGTAGGTGATGTGCATGATCCCTCTCCGGTCTGACACAGGTTCTAGTGATCGCCATCGGTGGCGGGCGCGTTCTGGCGGGGCGCCTCGTGCTGGGCCGTCTTTTGGCCCGTCGTGGCCGGTTTTTCGCATCATTGCACAGGCGTGGAACGGGTTCTAGTCTAATGATGGATCTGGCCGTGGACACAGCCCATCGTCCGTCCGGTCAGCCGTTCCGATCCCAGCAGAAATGAGGTTCATCAATGGAGGTCAAGGTCGATTTTGACCGGTGTGAGGCGAATGGCGTCTGCGTTGGTGTCGCGCCCGACGTCTTCGATCTCGATGACGACGACAACCTGATCGTCACGCAGCCCGTCGGCGACGACCCGGAGACCGTCGCACTGATGAAGGAGGCCGTCTCGCAGTGCCCGCGCGCGGCGCTCACGCTCGTGCTCTGAGAATCGAACCTTGCCGCGAATGAGAACACGTTCTAAAGTGACTGCCGTCACGAACGGGGCGATGTTCTCTGCACGGTCCTTCCGCCCGTTCCACACCTGATTCTCGACCTATTCACGAAGGCAGTGGTGAGATTGGCTAGTCGCGAGGTAAGTCTGGACGGCAAGGTTGCGATCGTCACGGGTGGGGCCTCGGGCCTCGGCAAGGCCGAGGCCCTCGGCCTTGTTCGCTCCGGAGCGAACGTCGTCGTCAACGACCTCGCGGCGGGCGAGCAGTCGGACGCCCTGCTCGACGAGATTCAGGCCATCGGCGGCAAGGGGGTGTTCGTCCCCGGCGACATCGGCGAGCGCTCCACCGCCGATGCCCTGATGACGGCAGCCCAGGAGCTGGGCGGCGTCGACATCGTGGTCAACAACGCGGGCATCGTCCGCGACAAGATGCTGTTCTCGATGTCCGACGACGAGTGGGACCTGGTGCTCAAGGTGCACCTGCGCGGTCATTTCCTGTTGTGCCGCAACGCAGCCGTGCACTGGCGCGCCGAGTCCAAGGCGGCGGGCGCTCCGGTGTACGGCCGGCTGATCAACACCTCCTCGGAGGCCGGTCTGCTCGGCCCGGCCGGGCAGCCCAACTACGGTGCCGCGAAGGCCGGTATCACCGCGCTGACGCTGTCCGCCGCCCGCGGGCTGGAGCGCTACGGCGTCCGCGCGAACGCGATCTGCCCCCGGGCCAGGACCGCGATGACCGAGAACGTCTTCGGTGAGGCGCCCGAGGGCGCCGTCGACCCGCTCTCGCCCGAGCATGTGGTGAACCTCGTCTCGTACCTGGCCTCGCCCGCCGCGGACGCCGTGAACGGCCAGGTCTTCATCGTGTACGGGCCGATGGTTGCGCTGATGGCCGCGCCGGTCGTCGAGCAGCGTTTCGACGCGCCGGACGCGGAGTGGAGCCCGGCCGGGCTCGCCGAGTCGATCGGCGGCTACTTCGACGGCCGGGAACCCGGTCGGATGTTCGCCGCGACCGAGGCCGTCAGGTCGCTGGGCTGACGCCGTGCGCCGAACTCTCGGCGCGCCAGTTCGTTCGCAGTTAAAAGAACTCTGTGGTTTCCCGCATTCTGCGGCACCGACCGGACATGATGTGGCGGAATGGACGCGGCCTCGACCGTGGGTACGAGGACGTGCCCGGCGGCCACGCGTGCGGTCGGGGTCGGGGTGGCCGTGTGTCCGGCCCGTGAGCTTGGAGTTCGCGACGCGGGGCGGAGGGGTTGCCGTTCGGGCGCTCGTCCGCCCCGTCGCTTCTGGGCCGGTGTGTCGGACGCCGGCTGTCCCACCCGGTGAAAGGTGAAGGCAGGCAACGTGAGTCGTTCAAGGATGCGTCGGAGGGTGGCATATGCGGCCGCCGTGCTCGGTCTCGTGAGGGTCGACGACCGCCTGTTCGCCGGGCTGGACGGTTCGATGAACGCGTCCTCGGCCTCGGGCAGGCCCCGACTGTCTGCATCCGCTCTGACCAGTGGTGACGGCCGGGACGGTGGACGGCTTTGACAGGTGAACGTGTTCTATTTAGTATGACCCGCATCACAGATCCTGGGGGGAATCTACACGTCTTCCCGACCGTGGTGCGTGCCCATCCCGCCACGCGAACGACCCTTGACGAGGAGGACCGATGAACGACCTCCTTGCCGTGCCGCTCCGTGCGGTCGGCGGATTTTTCCAGATGACCGCGGAAGTGTTCCGCGCCATGGTTCGACCCCCCTTTCAGGGCCGGGAGTTCGTCGACCAGTCGTGGTTCGTCGCGCGGGTGTCGATGGTCCCCACCGTCCTCGTCGCGATCCCGTTCACCGTGCTGGTGAGCTTCACCCTCAACATCCTGCTCCGCGAGATCGGCGCGGCCGACCTGTCCGGCGCGGGCGCCGCCCTCGGCGCGGTCACCCAGGTCGGCCCGATGGTGACGGTGCTGATCGTTGCCGGTGCCGGCGCGACTGCGATCTGCGCGGACCTTGCAGCCCGCACCATCCGCGAGGAGATCGACGCGATGCGGGTGCTCGGCATCGACCCGATTCAGCGGCTCGTCGTGCCGCGGGTGCTCGCATCCACGGTGATCGCGCTGCTGCTCAACGGCCTGGTCAGCACCATCGGCATCGCGGGCGGCTTCGCCTTCTCGGTGCTGCTGCAGGACGTGAACCCCGGCGCGTTCGTCAACGGGATCACCCTGCTCACCGGTTTCGGTGAGCTGATGATCTCGCAGCTCAAGGCAGGCCTGTTCGGCATGATCGCCGGCCTGGTGGCGTGCTACCTCGGTCTCAACGTGAAGGGTGGTGCGAAGAGCGTGGGTGACGCCGTGAACCAGACGGTCGTCTTCGCCTTCATGGCGCTGTTCGTCGTCAACGTCCTGGTCACCGCCATCGGCATCAAGCTGACGGCGGGGTGACGGGATGGCATTCGCACTGACCGGAAAGTTCCGGGGCACCCGCCGCCGCCTGCACAAGGTCGGACTCGGTGTCGACAGCGTCGGTGAGCAGGCCCTGTTCTCCTGGCGGGCACTGGTGTGGGCGCCCCGCGCCCTGATCCACTACCGCAAGGAGACGATCCGGCTCATCGCCGAGATCGGCATGGGTACCGGCGCACTGGCCGTCATCGGCGGCACCGTGGTGATCGTCGCGTTCCTGACGCTGGCCTCCGGCGCGGTGATCGCGGTCCAGGGCTTCAGCTCGCTCGGCAACATCGGCGTCGAGGCCCTGACCGGCTTTTTCTCCGCGTTCATCAACGTGCGCATCGCCGCCCCGGTGATCGCGGGCATCGGGCTTGCCGCCACCATCGGCGCAGGCTCGACCGCACAGCTCGGGGCGATGCGGGTCTCGGAGGAGATCGACGCGCTCGAGGTGATGGCGATCCCGTCGATCCCGTACCTCGTCAGCACCCGGGTGATGGCCGGGATGATCGCGATCATTCCGCTGTATTCGCTCGCCGTCGTCGCGTCGTTCATCGCCAGCCGGTTCGCGACCGTCGTGATCAACGGCCAGTCGCCGGGCGTCTACGACCATTACTTCTCGACGTTCCTGATCCCGACCGACATCCTGTGGTCGTTCGCGCAGGCGATCGTGATGGGTGTCGCGGTCATGCTGATCCACACCTACTACGGGTACAACGCCAGTGGCGGCCCCGTCGGGGTCGGTGTCGCGGTCGGCAACGCCGTGCGGACCTCGCTGATCGCGGTCGTCACGGTCACCCTGCTCATCTCGCTCGCCGTGTACGGCGGGTCCGGCAACTTCAACCTCTCGGGGTAGCGCGCATGTCCGATTCCTCAGCAAAGAAGAAGGTCGCCGCGCTGGTCCTTGTCGGCAGCCTCGTGGCCATCACCACCACCGCGCTGGTGATGTTCTCCGGCGGGTTCAAGGACACCGAACCGGTGACGGTCACCGCGCAGCGGTCCGGCCTGGTGATGGACCCGCAGGCCAAGGTGAAGATGCGCGGGGTCGAGGTTGGCCGCGTCGGCTCGATCGACGAGGTCGACGGCGAGGCCGTGCTGCACCTCGACATGGATCCCTCGCAGCTGCACCTGATTCCGTCGAACTCGACGGTGGAGATCAAGTCCACCACCGTCTTCGGTGCAAAGTACGTCAACTTCGTTGAGCCCGAGAACCCGTCCTCGCAGTCCCTGGCGGCGGGCACGAACATCGCGGCAACGTCCGTGACGGTCGAGTTCAACACGCTGTTCCAACACCTGTCGACGCTGCTGCAGCAGATCGAGCCGGAGAAGCTCAACGCGACGCTCGGTGCGATCTCCGAGGCCCTCAACGGCCGCGGCGACCAGCTGGGCCAGCTGCTCGCGGAGACCGACTCGTATCTCAAGACGATGAACCCGGTGCTGCCGCAGCTGCAGAAGGACCTCGAGGCCGCCGCGACCGTGACCAACACGTTCGCCGACGTCACCCCGAACCTGATGACGCTGCTCGACAACGCGACCGCGACCAGCGGCTCGATCGTCGACGAGCAGGACAACCTGAACCTGCTGCTGATGAACGTGACCGGGCTGGCGAACACCGCCAACCAGGTGGTCACCGAGAACGAGCCGAACCTGACCAGGTCCCTCGACCTGCTCCGGCCGACCACCGCGATGCTCGCCGAGTACGCGCCGAGCGCGGCCTGTGTGATCGTCGGACTCAACAAGGTTCGCCCGCAGGCCGAGGAGATCATGGGTGGGTTGCAGCCCGGTATCGCGCTGAGCACCAGCTTCCTGCCCGGGGCCGAGCCCTACACCTACCCGAAGGACCTGCCCAAGGTGAATGCCACCGGCGGCCCGAGCTGCTGGGGCCTGCCCAACTTCGACCCGAAGACCGACGGCAACGCGCCGTTCGTCGTCACCGACACCGGCACCGTGCCGTTCGTGCCGTCGACGACGACGTCGCTGAACGTGCCGAAGATGTTCCAGTGGCTCTACGCGGGCGTCGCGCCGCAGGAAGGGCAGAAGTGATGCGGCCGACCGCGATCAAACTGACCGTCTTCGCGACCGTGATGGCGGTGATCTTCGCCGGGCTGGCGATCGTGTTCAGCCAGGCCCGGTTCAGCTCGACCGACGACTACCACGCCGAGTTCACCAGCGCCTCCGGGTTGCAGTCCGGGGACAAGGTGCGGATCGCTGGCGTCCCGGTCGGCTCGGTGACCGGCGTCGAGGTCGGCTCGGATGCCCTCGCCCACGTCGCGTTCGACGTCGATGCGAAGTACCCGCTGCTGCAGAGCACCCGGGCCACCGTCCGGTACGAGAACCTGGTGGGGGACCGCTACCTCGAACTGCTCGAGGGCGCCGGGTCGACGGACACCCTGTCCGACGGCGGCACCATCCCGGAATCGCAGACCTCGCCTGCCCTCGACCTGGACCTGCTGCTCGGCGGCTTCAAGCCGCTGCTCAAGGGCATGAGCGCGGACCAGGTGAACGACCTCACCGCGGCGCTGCTCCAGGTGTTCCAGGGGCAGGGCGGAACCTTGGTCTCGCTGCTCGGCAACACCAGCTCGTTCACCAACACCCTCGCCGAACGGGACCAGCTGATCGGCGACGTCATCACCAACCTCAACACCACGCTGACCACGATCGATAACAGCGGTGAGCAGTTCTCCTCGACGATCGACGAACTGCAGCAGCTGGTCAGCGGCCTCGCGCAGGACCGGGACCCGATCGGCGCCGCGATCCCGCAGATCGCCACCGCCACCGGCGATCTCGCGCGGCTGCTGGAGGGTGCTAGGCCCCCGCTGCAGGCCACCATCGCGGGTGCGCAGCAGGTCGCCACCCAGTTGGTCGACGGTGAGGACGACGTGCAGTGGGTGCTCGACCGCCTGCCGGACGCCTACCGCAAGCTGATCCGCACCGGCACCTACGGCAGCTTCTTCCAGTTCTACACCTGCTCGGTGAGCTTCAAATTCTCCGCTCCGGACGGGAAGGACCTGCACGTGGCCCTTCCGACGACCCCGACCCAAGAGACAGGGAGGTGCGCGTTCCGATGAGCATGCGCGAACGAAACCCCGTGCAACTCGGGGTCATCGGGCTCGTCGTCGCCGGCGCGCTGGTGATCGCCGGCCTACAGTACGACCGGCTGCCGTTCATCGCCAGCGGCATCCACTACCAGGCGGAGTTCGCCGACGCGGGCGGGCTGCTCGTCGGCGACTACGTCACCGTCGCCGGCGTGAACGTCGGCAAGGTCGAGGCGATCGAGCTCGACGGCACCGACGTCCTGGTCGGCTTCACGATGCAGGAGTCGATCGAACTCGGGGACAGCTCCCGCGCCAGCATCAAGACCAACACCATTCTCGGGCGCAAGTCGGTGGAGGTGCTGCCGGAGGGCACCGAGATTCTTGCCTCCGGTGGCACGATCCCGCTGGACCGCACCACCTCCCCGTACTCGCTCAACGACGCACTCGGTGACCTGACCACCACGGTGTCCGAGCTCGACACCGGCCAGCTGAACGACTCGCTGAACGCGATGTCCGACGCGCTGGCGGACACACCGCCGGAACTGCGCACCGCACTCGCGGGCGTCACCCGGCTCTCCGAGAGCATCAACGCCCGCGACGAGTCCCTCAAGGATTTGCTCGCGCGGGCCGAGAGTGTCACCGGCATCCTCGCCACCCGCAGCGACCAGATCAACGCGCTGGTCGTCGACGGCAACCACCTGCTCGGCGAACTGGACCGGCGGCGCACCGCGATCAGCGAGCTGATCACCAACGTGTCCGCGGTGTCGAGGCAGCTGACCGGGCTGGTGCAGGACAACGAGCAGCAGATGAAGCCGACGCTCGACAAGCTCAACGCCGCCGTGGAGATCCTGCAGCGCAACAAGGACAACATCAGCCGCGGCCTCGACGGGCTCGCCCCGTACGCAACCGCGCTCGGCGAGGCGGTCGGCAGCGGCC
The DNA here is from genome assembly GCF_053609225.1 of Rhodococcus sp. NPDC054953. Taxonomy (NCBI): domain Bacteria; kingdom Bacillati; phylum Actinomycetota; class Actinomycetes; order Mycobacteriales; family Nocardiaceae; genus Rhodococcus; species Rhodococcus sp. NPDC054953. Next base: position 169,144 of record NZ_JBSGXD010000002.1, read on the forward strand.
CGTTCTTCATGGCGTACGTCGCGAACTTCAGCGTCGGGGCGCTGACCCAGACCATGGTCGACCAGCTCGTCTGGCCCGAGCACGTGCCGAAGGACCTGCAACAGTTTCCCCCGCTCAAGACCGAGCTCAAGGATCCGAACCGATGAGCCAGCAAGCGAATTCGAAGAAGTGGCTGATCGGCGGCGGGATCGTCGCCGTGGTCGCCGCCCTCGTCGTGGGAGTCCTGTACTTCTTCCCCGGCATCGGGAAGACGACCATCACCGCCGAGTTCCCATCGACCAGCGGCATCTACGCCGGCGACGACGTCCGGGTGCTCGGGGTGAAGGTCGGCACGATCGAGACGATCAACCCCACCGGCTCCGGCGCCACCGTGGTGATGAACATCGACCGCTCCGTGGACATCCCGGCCGACGCGAAGGCCGTCATCGTCGCGCCGAGCCTGGTCGCCGCGCGGTTCGTCCAGCTGACCCCCGTCTATGACGGCGGCGACGCGATGTCCGACGGCGCCGAGATTCCGCTGGAGCGGACCGCGGTTCCGGTGGAGTGGGACGAGATCAAGGCCGAGCTCACCAAGCTGTCCGAGGCCCTCGGACCGCAGGGAGCCGCCGACCAGGGGTCGCTGGGCACGTTCATCGACACCGCGGCCGCCAACCTGGACGGCAACGGCGACTCGCTGCGCACAACCCTGCGCGAGCTGTCCGACACGATGAAGACGATGTCCGATGGCCGGACCGACCTGTTCGGCACGATCCGGAACCTGCAGACCTTCGTTACCACGCTGTCGGCGAGCAACCAGCAGATCGTGCAGTTTGGCGGCAGGCTGCAGTCGGTGTCGTCGCTGCTCGCGGACACCAGCGACGAGCTGGGTACCGCGCTGACCGATCTCGACGTCGCGGTCGGGGACGTGCAGCGGTTCGTGTCGGAGAACCGGTCCTCGCTCACCGAGCAGGTGGAGCGGCTCGCCGACGCAACGGCGATGCTCGTGGACAAGCGCCCCGAGCTCGAACAGGTGCTGCACGTTGCGCCGAACGCGCTGGCGAACTTCAACAACCTCTACGCCCCGCGGCAGGGATCGCTCAACGGCGCGATCGCCGGGTCCAACGCGGGCAACCCGATCAACATGATCTGCGGCATGATCCGCGGCCTGGAGAACAACGACTCCGACAAGAGCGCGGACCTGTGTGCGCAGTACCTCGGCCCGGTGCTGAACTCGGTCGCGATGAACTACCCGGGGATCCTGACCAACCCGGCGATCGGTACCACCGCCAACCCCGATCAGATCGAGTACTCGCCGCCGAGCCTCGCAGGTGAGGTCGCGCCGCGCGCCGCTCCGGCGACCATCGCTGGCCCTCTCGCGGCCATGCCGACAGTGAACGTGCCCAAGAGTCTTGGGGCGCTCCTTAATCCGGGAGGCGGACAATGATGGCGCGCAAGCGTAGGGGCCGCAGGGCCGCCGTCGTCGCGGTGGCGTTGGGCTTGACGCTGACCCTGACCGCATGCGAGTGGGACGGGTTGAACTCGTTGCCGCTGCCCGGCACCCAGGGCACCGAGGACGGCTCCTACACCGTCCGGATCGAGATGCCGAATGTGACGACGCTGTCGCAGAACTCACCTGTCCGGGTGAATGACGTGACCGTCGGCGCCGTCACCGGCATCGAGGTCGACGGCTGGAATGCTCTCGTCACGGTGTCGCTGAACCCGGACGTGCAGTTGCCCGCCAATGCGACCGCGCGGATCGGTCAGACCAGCCTGCTCGGCTCCCAGCACCTTGAGCTCGCCCCGCCGGAGGGCATCGCCCCCGACGGAACGCTGCAGGACGGGGACGTGATCCCGCTCGACCGGGCAGGCGCGTACCCGACGACGGAACAGACCCTGTCGTCGCTGTCGGTGGTGCTCAACGGTGGCGGGTTGGCGCAGATCAACGACATCACCCGCGAGCTCAACGCCGCCTTCGACGGCCGGACCGACTCGATCCGGGATCTGCTGCCGCAGCTGGACAGCCTGGTCGGCAGCCTCGACCGGCAGCGCGGGGAGATCATCTCGGCGATGGAGGGCATCGACCGGCTCGCGGGCACCGTCAACCAGCAGACCGAGGTCCTCAACGCGGCGCTCGAGGCGGTTCCGCCCGCCCTGAACGTCCTCGTCGATCAGCGGCAGAACCTGACCAACGCGCTCGTCGCGCTCGGCACCTTCAGCACGACCGCGACCCGGGTCATCAACGAGAGCGGCGACGACCTGAAGGCGAACCTGGCCTCGCTGGCGCCGCTGCTCGACGAGTTGGCCAGTACCGGAAACAATCTCACCGAGGTGATGTCGCTGCTGTTCACCTTCCCGTTCGCGATGAAGAACATGGACCAGTTCATCCGGGGCGACTACGCGAACCTGATGATGATGGTCGATCTGACCAATGAACGGCTGGACCTGAACTTCGGCGGCGGCGGCATGGCGACCCGGCTGGCCGGGGTCGAGGGCGCGCTCGGCCAGTTCGCCGGGGCCGCCGGCGAGGCGGCCAATCCGCTCGACACGCCCGCGGCAAAGCAGCCGGACGCGCTCCAGGCCGAGCCGAAGCCGCCCGCCGCCATCAAGATTCCCGGCCTGCCGGACATCCAGATCCCCGGTCTGCCGCAGCTAGGAGCGCCGACGCCATGATGCTCACCAAGTTCGTCCGGGTCCAGCTGGTGATCTTCTCGATCCTGACGGTCATCGGACTCGCCGTGATGGCCACCCAGTACGTCCGGCTGCCCGCGCTGTTCGGGATCGGGCAGTACCGGGTGACCGTCCAATTGTCCTCCACCGGAGGGCTGTACGAGCACGCCAACGTCGCGTTCCGGGGCACCAACGTCGGCAAGGTGGAGTCGGTGACCCTCACCGACAGCGGGGTCGACGCGACCCTGTCGATCGGCAGCGGATTCGACATCCCGGCCGATGTGGACGCCGCGGTGAAGAGCGTCTCCGCGATCGGTGAGCAGTACGTCGACCTGATCTCCCGCTCGGACGGCGAGCCCTATCTCGTCGACGGCGACGTCATCCCGGTGGACCGGACCTCGACCCCGCAGGACGTCGGCGACATGCTCGATCAGGCCGACAGCCTGGTCAAGAGCATCTCGAATACGCAGTTGCGGCTGGTCGTCGATGAATCCTTCAAGGCGTTCAACGGTGCCGGGCCGGACCTGCAGCGGCTGATCGACTCGGCGCGGCTGTTCGTGCAGGAGGCGAACGCGAACGTCGACGCCACCAAGACGCTGATCGATCAGGCCGGTGCGCTGCTCGACACCCAGGTCGTCACGAGCGACGCGATCCGGTCCTGGACCCGGGATCTGGTCACCTTCTCCAACCAGCTGCGGGCCAGCGATCCGCAGATTCGGGGCCTGCTGGAGAAGGGGCCGGGTGCGGCCGCCGAGGCCACCGAGCTGTTCCAGGAGTTGCAGCCGACGCTGCCGCTGCTGCTGGCGAACCTGGTCAGCGTCGGTGAGGTCGGTGCCATCTACAACAAGAGCATCGAACAGGTCCTGGTGATCTACCCGCCGCTGGTCGCCGGTCTGATGACCGCGGCGTTCAAGGGCCCGATCGACGAGGGTGCCCTGGTGAACTTCCATCTCCAGGTGAACGACCCGCCGCCGTGCACCACCGGCTTCCTGCCGCCCGAGCAGCGTCGCTCCGGTGACGAGGTGTCGACTCCCGACACCCCGCCGAACCTGTTCTGCAATGTCGCGCCCGACGATCCGTCGGCCGTGCGCGGCGCCCGCAACTACCCGTGCATGGAGTTCCCCGGCAGGCGGGCCGCGAGCGTCGAGCAGTGCCGCGCGGGCGGTCACGTCGGGGCGGGCAACAACCCGCCGAGCGGCCCGGTCCAGGACCCGTCTGTACCCTCGTACACGACGGCCCCGGCTTCCTACAGCGGCGCCTCGGGAGTGCCCGCCACGGCGCGCCCGTACGACCCGACCACCGGCAAGTACGTCGGGCCCGACGGCCGCCTGTACGCCCAGCCCGCGCTGGCGTCGGGTGGAGAAGCAAGAGAGGACACGACGTGGCAGACGATGATGACACGTCAGCAGGGCTGACGACCCAGAACACCGAAGCTCCGAAATCGGTTGCTGCCGAATCGGATTCCATCGGCACCGGCGGACAGGCCGGAGACGGCGACACCTCCGCGGCGCCGGGCAGGCGCCCCGGGATGCTCGCCTGGATCCTGGTCGGGGTGCTCGTCGCGGCACTGCTCGCGGCCGGGGTGTGGCTGCTGATCGAGCGCAGTGCCGCGCAGGACCGGGACGCGCAGCGCAACGCGTTCGTGCAGACCGCCCGCCAGACCGTGCTCAACCTGACGACGATCAAGCCGGACACCGCGAAGGAGGACGTCGAGCGGATCCTCGCCGGCGCCAGCGGCGAGTTCAAGTCCGAGTTCGACGGCCGCGAGGACCCGTTCGTCTCCGTCGTCAAGGAGGCCGGGGTGACCACCGTCGGCAAGATCCTCGAGTCCGGATTCGAGAGTCAGGACGGCGACACCGCCAAGGTTCTCGTCGCGGCGCGCGCCGACGTCAGCACCCCCGACGGCACCCAGAACGGCCCGCGGGACTTCCGGATGCGGGTCACCGTCACCGACGACGGCGGAACCATGACGGCCTCGAAGGTGGAGTTCGTGCCATGAGCGAAGCGAAGAATGTGCCCGGCAAGGACGCCCCCGGCGTCGACCTAGAGAAGGCGGCGCCGGCGGACGCCGACACGGCAACGGACGCGACGGCAACGGATGCGACGGTAGCCGTTGAGCCTGCGGACCCGCCTGCCGCGCCTGCGACCTCGTCCACGAAGGTGCTCACGGCCGTTGCCGCGGTGCTGGTTGTCGCGCTCGCGGTGGGTGTCGGGCTGCTCCTGAAGGGCTACCTGCAGGACCGGGCCACCGAGCAGGCCCGCACCGATGCGGTCGCGGCGGCGAGCGCTCAGGCCGCGAAGATGTTGTCCTACAACTACAACGAGGTCGACCAGCAACTCGCTGCTGCCGCGGACGGACTCACCGGCGACTTCCGGGACGAGTACGACACGCTGGTGAAGGAGACCATCGCGCCCGGCGCGAAGGAGAAGAAGCTGACCGTGCAGGCGACGGTGCAGGCCGGTTCCGTCGTTTCCGCCACCCCGGATGATGCGGTGGTGCTGCTGTTCGTCAACCAGATCACCACCAGCGCCGACGTCCCGGACGCCGCAACCACCGGCAGTCGGGTGCGGATGGAGATGCACAAGGACGGCGACCGCTGGCTGACCGGGCGACTCTCGCCGGTATAGAGCGATCCACCGAACGACGAAGGCGCCGCGGGTTCACCGCGGCGCCTTCGTCGTTCGGGTGGCTCAGTCCACCGGATCGGTGGACAGCAGCGCGGGCCCCGCGACCGAGTCCCGGGACAGCGCGGTGAGGAACGACTTGGCCCAGCGGTCGACGTCGTGGGCGAGGACCTGACGGCGCAGTGCGCGCATGTGCCTGCGGCCGTCCTCGCGCGGCTGCGTCAGCGCCGCCTCCATCTTGTCCTTCACGTCCTCCAGGTCGTGCGGGTTGCACAGGTACGCCTGGCGGAGTTCGGCTGCGGCGCCGGTGAACTCGCTGAGCACCAGGGCGCCGCCGAGGTCGCTGCGGCAGGCCACGTACTCCTTCGCGACCAGGTTCATGCCGTCCCGCAGCGGCGTCACCAGCATGACGTCGGCGGCGACGAAGAACGCGATCAGCTCGTCGCGGGGGATTGGCCGGTGAATGTAGTGCACGACGGGCCGCCCGACCTCGGCGTACTCGCCGTTGATCCGGCTGACCGTCATCTCGATCTCGCCGCGCATCTGCACGTACGATTCGACCCGCTCGCGGCTGGGCGTCGCCAACTGCACCATCACGGTGCTTGCCGGATCGACCCGATCCTCCGCGATGAGTTCGTGCAGGGCGTCGAGTCGGACGTCGATGCCCTTGGTGTAGTCGAGCCGGTCGACGCCGAGCATGATCTTCTTCGGATTGCCGAGTTCCTTGCGGATCTGCTTGGCCCGATCCCGGATGGGCTTGGTGCGGGACTGCTCGTCGAGGGCGCCGGACGAGATCGAGATCGGGAACGCGCCGACCCGGACGGTGCGGAACCCCACCTGCACGACCCCGAGCTTCGAGCGCACCCCGACCGACCCCCGCGAGGTCTGGTGCCCAATCAGCCTGCGGGCGAGGAACAGGAAGTTTTCGGCGCCCCCGGGCAGGTGGAACCCGATCAGGTCGGCGCCGAGCAGACCCTCGACGATCTCGGTACGCCACGGCATCTGCATGAACAGTTCGACCGGGGGGAACGGGATGTGCAGGAAGAACCCGATCGTCAGGTCGGGGCGGAGCATCCGCAGCATCTTCGGGACCAGCTGAAGCTGGTAGTCCTGGATCCACACGGTCGCGCCCTCGGCGGCCGCCTTCGCGGTTGCCTCCGCGAAGCGGCGGTTGACCTCGACGTACGCGTTCCACCATTCGCGCCGGTACTCCGGGCGGACGATGACATCGTGGTAGAGCGGCCACAGGGTGGCGTTGGAGAAGCCCTCGTAGTAGTCCGACACCTCCTGCGCGCTCAGCGCGACGGGATGCATCTCGATGCCGTCCTCGACGATCGGCTCGAGCTCGGTGTCGGGAACCCCGGGCCAGCCCACCCATGCCCCGCGGTTACCGCGGAGGATGGGTTCGAGGGCGGTGACCAGGCCGCCGGGGCTGCGCTTCCAGCGGGTGCTGCCGTCGGGCAGCTTCTCCAGATCGACGGGCAGCCGGTTGGCGACGACGACGAATTCCGAAGCGGCAGCGCCCACTGTGATCCTGTCTTTCCTGCCGTGCTGCCGAGCGGGCAGCGGCGGCGAACTAGTCGACCTTGGCCGAGGGGCCAATGCCGAGCATAGACAGCAACATGCGGCATTCGTCGGCGTCCGCCGCGTACGCCGCGACGACCCGCTGTGCCTGTCGGGCGGTTTCGTCGGTGACGGGCTCGAGTTCCTCGTCGGGGATGTCGTTCTCGGTGGTGGTCTTGGTGGCCATGATGCCGGTTCCTCCATGGGGAAGCTGCGGGACGCGCAGCCGGGGATTTCTGCCCGCGACTCTAAGAGAACGGGGGCCTCCCGCGCCACTTCCGGCTGGTTTAGGGTTCACTCACTTCGCAGGGAATCGGGAGAGTGATGGCGGACGCACCCACAGGCACCGGCGGCGGCGCGATTCTTCGTCGCACCGTCCGCAGGCACCGCGGCAGGCTGACCTCGGGCACCGCGCTGCTCGCGGTCCACCAGCTCGCCGAGACGCTGGTGCCGATCGCGATCGGGTGGATCGTCGGGCGGGCGATCGCCCCCTCGTCCAGTTCGGCGCTGGTCTGGTCGATCACCGGCCTCGCTGCGCTGTTTCTCGTGCTCACCCTGGCGTGGCGCTTCGGCGCGCAGCTCATCGTGCGGGCGATGCAGCAGGAGGCGCACCTGCTGCGGGTGGAGGTGGCGGGCCGGATCCTGGACCCGCGCGGGGTGCGGACCGAGCTGCGGGCGGGGGAGCTGCTGACCGTCGCGACCTCGGACGCGGAGCGGGCCTCCTGGATCCTCGACATCTTGCCCCGCTGCGTTGCCGCGCTGACCGCGGTTGCGGCGTCGGCGGTCGCGTTGCTGGTGATCGACGTCCCGCTCGGGCTGGCGGTGCTGGTGGGGACGCCGCTGATCCTGGCGGTGATGCAGGTGGCCGCGCCGGTGGTGACCCGGCGGGTGACCGCGCAGCAGGAGGCGACCGCGGGGGCGGCGGCGCTGGCGACCGACCTGGTCGCTGGGCTGCGTCCGCTGCGCGGGCTCGGCGCGGAACGGGTCGCGGCGGACCGGTATCGGGCGGCGAGCCGCACCGCGCTGGCCGCGACCCTGCGGGCCGCCCGCGCCACCGGCGGGCACCTTGGCGCGTCGGTCACCGTCAGCGCCCTGCTCGCGGTCGGGGTCGCCGGATTCGCGGGCTGGTTCGCGCTGCAGGGCCGGATCGGTGTCGGGGAGTTGATCACGGTCGTCGGGTTGTCCCAGTTCGTCATCGAACCGCTCGGGACGCTGTCCCGGCTGCCGGGATTCCTCGCCGGTTCCCGTGCGTCCGCGGACCGGCTGGCCCTGCTGCTCGACGCCGAGCCCCTGGTCCCGCCCGGGACCAGGCCGGTGCCCGCGGTCGCCGACCTGGAGCTGGCCGGGGTCGGGTTCCGGTCGCTGGACGGGTTGTCCCTGCTGGCGCGGCGTGGCGAGCTGCTGGGGGTGCTCGCGCACCGCCCCCAGGACGCGGAGGCGCTGGCGCAGCTGCTGTCCGGGCACGTCCCGCCCGGGGAGTATCGGGGCACCGTCACCGTCGGCGGCGCGGCGCTCGCCGAGATCGACCTCGCGCACGCGCGGCGGGCACTGCTTGTCGAGCCGCACCACACCGACCTGTTCGCCGGGACGATCGGCTCGAACGTGGCGGGCGGTCGCCCGGACGCCGACCCTGACGCGGTGCGGCGCGCGCTATCGGCGTCCGCCGCCGCCGAGGTCGTCGGTGCGCACCCGGAGGGCCTGAACCAGCCGGTGACCGACCGCGGTGCCAGCCTGTCCGGTGGCCAGCGGCAGCGGGTCGCGTTGGCGCGGGCGCTGCTCGCGCAGGCCCCGGTCCTGGTCCTGCACGACCCGACGACGGCGGTGGACGCGGTGACCGAACAGGCCATCGCCGACGGCATCGCCGCGATGCGTCACGGTGACACCGACCGCACCCATACCACGATCCTGATCACCTCCAGCCCGGCCCTGCTCGCTGCGGCGGACCGGGTGCTGGTGCTCGGCGCAGGCTCGGTGGTCGCCGAGGGGCGGCACGCGGACCTGGTCGCCACCGATGCGACGTACCGGAAGGTGGTGCTGCGGTGACCGCGCACGACGCCGTGCTGCTGCCGATCGCCCCCACCCGGCGGTGCTGGTCGTGGCTGCGCCGCGAACTCGGCAGGCGCCGCCGGTTGACCGCGCTGACCGCCGTGGCCGGGATCGTAGGCGCCGCGACGACGCTGGTGCCGATCTACGCGTTCGGTGTGCTGGTGGACCGGGTGCGGGAGCAGGCGGGCGGGTCCGCGATCGTCGGGGTGGTCGCGGTGATCACCGTCGCGGCGATCGTCGGCGGCCTGTTCGCCGGGTGGACGTCGATCCTGATCAGCAGGCTCGGTGAGGGGATGCTCGCGGGACTGCGGGAGGACACCGTCGACCGCGCGTTGACGCTGCCGGTGGCCACGGTGGAACGGGCGGGCACGGGCGACCTGCTGTCCCGGGTCGGCGACGATGTCGCGGTGATCGGCAAGGCGGTCGCGGACGTGGTCCCGAGCCTGGTGTCGGCGGTGCTGCTGGTGGCGTTGAGCCTGGTCGCGATGCTGGGCATGGACTGGCGTCTCGGGGTGGCGGGTGCGGTCGCCCTGCCGCTGTACGGGCTCGCGCTGCGCTGGTACCTGCCGAGGTCGGGGCCGGTGTTCGCCGCCGAGCGGGTCGCGATGGGGGAGCGGGCGCAGGCCCTGGTCGCCACGATGTCCGGTGCCCGCACGGTCCGCGCCTACGGGCTCGAGGACCGGCATCTGGCCGAGATCGACCGAGCCTCCTCCCGGGCGCGGGACCTGGCGACCGGGGTGTTCGCCCTGTTCACCCGGCTGGCCGGACGCGGCAACCGGGCCGAGTTCGTCGGCCTGTCGGTGATCCTGGTCGTCGGTTTCGTGCTGGTCCGCGACGGGCACGTCACCGTCGGTGCCGCCACCGCGGCGGCGCTGCTGTTCCATCGACTGTTCAACCCGATCGGGATGCTGATGTTCACCTTCGACGAGGTGCAGTCGGCGGGCGCGTCGCTGGCCCGACTGGTCGGTGTCGTCGACATGCCGGTGCCGATCCGCGGTGCGTCCGGGGCGGTCCCGCGGTCCGCGGAACTACGCCTGGACGGGGTTCGCTACAGCTACGACGGTGAACGGGACGTGGTGTGCGGCATCGGCATTCGGCTGGCACCCGGGGAGCGGGTCGCGCTCGTCGGGGCCACCGGCGCCGGGAAGTCCACGGTCGCGGCCATCGCAGCCGGATCGCTGGCCCCGACCGGCGGCGCCGTCACCCTCGGCGGCGTGACCCTCGCCGACCTCGGGGACGGGCTGCGTGAGCGGGTGGTGATCGTCAGCCAGGAGGTGCACGTGTTCGCCGGCCCGCTGATCGAGGATCTGCGGCTGGCCCGGCCGTCCGCCACCACCGAGCAGGCGGAGGCCGCGCTCGCCGCCGTCGGCGCGCTGGACTGGGCGCGGGCCCTCGACCGTGGGTTGGACACCGTCGTCGGTGAGGGCGGGTCGCTGCTGACCGCCGCCCAGGCCCAGCAGTTGGCGTTGGCCCGGCTCGTGCTGGCGGACCCGCCGGTCGCGGTGCTCGACGAGGCAACCGCGGAGGCGGGCAGCGCTGGCGCGCGGGATCTTGAGGCGGCGGCCGAGGCGGCCACCCGCGGCCGCACCACCCTGATCGTCGCGCACCGGCTCACCCAAGCCGCCGCCGCGGACCGGGTGCTGGTGCTCGACCGCGGCGTCGTCATCGAATCCGGGACGCACCCGGACCTCGTTGCGGCGGGTGGGCGCTACGCGACGCTGTGGACGGCCTGGTCCGGGCGGTGACCGCGATGGCACGACGGCGCCGATCGTGCAAGGGTGGTCCGGGGGGGCGGGTCCGTCCCCGCCGAGACCCAGGACGCGCAGGTGATCCGGTGCCGATCGACAACGACGTCTACGACCGTGTCGGGGACGGCTGGTGGGACGAGGACAATCCGCTCAACATGCTGCACGGGAGCCTGACGCCGGGCCGATTCGCGTACTTCCGTGAGGTGCTCGCCGCGCGGATCGGTGCCGATTTCACCGGGATGTGCGCGCTGGACATCGGCTCGGGCGGCGGCTTCCTCGCCGAGGAGTTCACCCGGATCGGGTTTCGTGTTGTCGGCGTCGACCCGTCCGCCGTCTCGGTGACCACGGCCCGCGCTCACGCCGCGGCGAGCGGCCTCGACATCGACTACCGGCTGGGCTCGGGGGAGCGAATCCCGGTGCGGGACGCGGAGTTCGACGTCGCCTACTGCTGCGATGTGCTCGAGCACGTGACCGATGTGGATGCCGTCATCGGGGAGACGGCCCGCGCCCTCAAACCCGGCGGCGTGTTCCTCTTCGACACCATCAACCGGACCCGCATCAGCAGGCTCGTCGCGATCAAGCTCATGCAGCAGTGGCGGTGGTCCCGGCTGTTCGACACCGACGTGCACGACTGGGCGATGTGCATTAGGCCCGCCGAACTGGTCGACGCGCTGGGCCGCGGGGGCCTGCGGGCCGGCGCCATCGTCGGACTCGGACCCCGGTCGCGGAATCCGCTGCGGGTCCTCGACATGGCCCGCGCGTCGCGGGGCAGGCTGCCCTGGGGTGAGGTCAGCCGCCGCCTCGACTTCGGCAGGACCCGGTCCACCGCGATCTCGTACATGGGTCACGCGGTCAAGGCCTGACAGGGCGCGGGGTGCCCGGATCGCAGCAGGGTACGGTGACCAGCGTCGTTGCCACCCTCGGAAAGGTCTGTTCATGCCGCTCGCCACGATCAACGGGATTCAGCTGAATTACCAGGTCAAGGGCTCCGGAGATCTGGTCGTGCTGATCATGGGGACGGGCAGCCCCGGCCGGGTGTGGGATCTGCATCAGGTGCCCGCGCTGGTCGCCGCGGGCTACCGGGTGTGCACGTTCGACAACCGCGGCATCGCCCCCACCGACGAGTGCGCTGCCGGATTCACGATCGAGGACATGGTCGCGGACACCGCGGCGCTGATCGAGCATCTCGGCGGCCCCGCCTACGTCGTCGGCACGTCGCTGGGCGCCCGGATCGCGCAGGAGTTGTCGCTGACCCGCCCGGACCTGGTCCGCAGGGCCGTGTTCCTCGCCGCCCACGGCAGGCGCGACACGCTGCAGAAGGCGCTGCGGGACGGCGAACGGGAACTGGACGAGAAGGGCATCACCCTGCCCGACACGTACCGCGCCGCGATCACCGCGGTGCTGAACCTGTCGCCCGCGTCGCTGGCCGACCCGATGGCCGCGCAGGACTGGCTCGACATTTTCGCGTTCTCCAAGGGCACCCCCTCGCCGGGGGTGCGTGCGCAGGAGGGTCTCGACGACTTCGGTGACCGCCTGCCCGCCTACGGGAGGATCACGGTGCCGTGCCTGGCGATCGGGTTCGCCGACGACCGCCTCGTCGCGCCCGGCCTCGCCGCGGAGGTCGCGAAGGCGATCCCCGGCGCCCGGTACATCGAGTTGGAGGACTGCGGCCACTACGGCTACCTGGAGCGTCCCGAGGCGGTGAACTCCGCGGTCCTCGACTTCCTGAGGGGCTGACGCCCGGGTCCTCGCCGCACCGACCGAACCCCCCTCGTATTAGGGTAGGCTGCGCTACTAATACGGGGGCCTCGGTTCGATGCGGGGTGCCGGAGAACGGGACCGCCGCTCCGCGGCGAGGATGGACTGCTGCCATGACTTCGACTCGGACGAGCGGGGATTCCCGGTCCGAAGTGTTCGACATCGTCGGCGTCGGGTTCGGGCCCTCGAACCTCGCGCTCGCCATCGCGATCGAGGAACACAACGCGGCATCCGCGCCGGAGGATCGGATCCGGGCCTGCTTCGTTGAACGCCAGGACCGGTTCGTCTGGCATCCGGGGATGCTCCTCGACGGCGCCACCATGCAGATCGCGTTCCCGAAGGACCTGGTCACCTTCCGCAACCCGGCCAGCACCTTCAGCTTCTTCTGCTATCTGTTCGACAAGGGCAGGCTGGTCGACTTCGTCAACCATCAGACCTTCTTCCCCAGCCGCCTCGAGTTCAACGACTACCTGCAGTGGGCGGCCGACCGTGTCGACGCCGACGTCCGCTACGGGTTCACCGTGACCGGGGTCAGCGGGGTGCGCTCGGCGGCGGGCACTGTCGACGAGTTCACGGTCGAGGCGTCGGACGGTCGGACGCTGCACGCGCGCAACATCGCGGTCGGTGCCGGGCTGCGGGAGCGGCTGCCGGAGTGGGCGACCCCGTCGCCGCGGTGCTTCCACAATCACCGGTTCCTGTTCCATCTCGACCAGATGCCGGAGCCGCGGCACCAGCGGTTCGCGGTGCTCGGCGCCGGTCAGAGTGCCGCCGAGGTGGTGCAATACCTGCATCGCAACCACCCGCAGGCCGAGGTGCACAGCGTGTTCTCGCGGTACGGCTACAGCCCGGCCGACGACAGCCCCTACGCCAACCGGATCTTCGACCCGGCCACCGTCGACGAGTTCCACGGCGCCAGCCCCGACGAACGGGAACGGCTGCTCGGCGTGCACAAGGGCACCAACTACTCCGTCGTCGACATCGACCTGATCAACGAGCTGTACACCGCCGAATATCAGGAACTGGTGAGCGGCAGGCGTCGCCTGTTCATGCACCGCGCCTCGGACATCGTGTCCGTGCAGGACGGCGCGGACGGCATCGAGGTCGCGATCCGCAGCAACCTGGACGGGCTGACCGACACGCTGACCTGCGACGCGCTGGTCCTGGCCACCGGTTTCGCCCCGGCACCGCTCGACGAGCTGCTCGGCGAGTTCGCGCCTGCCTGCGCCGTCACCGACGTGGACCGGGACTACCGCCTCGGCACCCCGGACGACGTGCGGGCAGGCATCTATCTGCAGGGCGGGACGGAGAAGACGCACGGTTTGACCGCGTCGCTGCTGTCGAATGTCGCGATCCGGTCCGGGGAGATCCTCAATTCGATCGTCGTAAGTCGGTCAGCGAGACGCGATCTTGATAGGGTCGAGTCCTCCACAGGGGTGGACAGCACCACGAACGAGTTTGCGACAAGCGAGGCCAAATGAGCACGAATCCCTTTGACGACGAAGACGGTCGCTTCTATGTTCTCGTCAATGACGAGGACCAGCACTCGTTGTGGCCCACCTTCTCCGAGGTGCCGCAGGGATGGCGGATCGTCTTCGGCGAGGAGAGCCGCCAGGCGTGCGTCGAGTACGTCGAGAAGAACTGGACCGACATGCGTCCGAAGAGCCTGCGTGAGGCGATGGAGAAGGACAAGGCCGCAGGCAACGGCTAGCCATCCGGTTCACCGCCGAAACCACCGCGCTCCGGGCCCGTCCTGCCATCGCTGCAGGAATGGGTACCGGAGCGCTTCGGTACGCGGGAGTCGCCGTGGCCGCCGCAGCGTCCGGGCCAGCCATTCGCCGAGGGTCACCCCGGCCGCGAGCGCGACCCCGATGCCGAGCGCCGACATCAGCGCGCCGATGCCGAGCAGTAGGTCGTTGTTCAGCAGCGCGTACAGGCCCCGGTACAGCGACAGGCCGGGCAGCAGCGGCGTGATGCCCGCGACGGCGATCACCTGCGGCGGCGTCAGCGCCCGCCTGGCGAGCAGGCCGCCAACGAACCCGACCACCGTCGCCGCGATCGCGGTCGCGATCACCGGCCCGATCGACAGGGTCAGCGCGGTGAAGTAGACGAGGATGCCCGCCGCCCCGCTCAGCCCGGCCACCGCGAGCGCGCGCCGCTCCGCGTAGCAGGCGACGGCGAAGAACAGCGCGGTGAACGCGCCGGCGACGACCTGAACGGGGATCTCGCTGAAGCTCGGCGACAGCGGATCCGGGGTGGTGTCCGGCAGCGGCGTCCCCAGCGCGGCGGCGATCCGCAGCGACACCGCGACACCGGCGATGATGCCGCCGGTCAGCATCAACACCTCGAAGAACCGGGCGACCGCCGTGACCGGGGCGCCGGTGATGGCGTCCTGCACCGAACCGACCAGCGCCAGCCCGGACAGCAGCACGATCACCCCTGCCGCGATGACCAGCGACGGTTTCACGTCGAGCCCAAGCGGGTCCCGCAGGGCGTAGAGCACCGCGGCGGGCGCCGCGGCGATGAAGCCGCCGACCACCTGCTGGAAGAAGAACGGCAACCCGAACCGGTTCAGCATCAGGTTCGTCAGGTAGATGACCGCCGTCGTCAGGAAGCTGACCACCGCCACCAGCGCGCCGCCGCCGAGCAGGACGGACGCGGACGCGGCCATCCCGGACCAGCCGAACGTGGCGACCCACCGGTTGTACGGATGCGGCGACCGATTGATCGCACTGATCTCCGCCAACGCGATCGCCGGGTCGAGGGCCTCGGTGCGCAGCTGCCTGGTCAGCTTGTCGACGGCAGCGAGCCGGGTGAAGTCGAGGGAGCGGTAGTGCACGATCCGCATGCTCGTCGCCGGGGGCATCGTCGGGCCGCGGTGGGCGCTGACGCGGATCGCGTTGTAGGTGACGTCCACATCGCAGCGGGCGAGGCCGTAGGTCGCGGCGACGAACCGGACCTGGGCGGCGGTGTCGGTCGCGGACGAGCCGGACGCCAGCAGCACCTCCCCGGAGCGGACCGCGAGATCGAGCACCTCGGCGACCCTCGCGTCGTCGGTCAGGTCGATCGGGCGCAGCGGTGTCGGCGCGGCGACCGGCTCGTCGACGACCGCGCGTTCACCGACGAGGTTGTTCAGGGTGGTGATGGCGCTGCGCCACCGCGACATGTCAGGACACCAGGTCCTCTTCGGTGAGGTCGGTCGCGTCGAACGCGGCGGCCAGGTCGGTGTGCCGGAACACCGACGTCACCTGGTCGTGCACGACGCGGAAGGCGAGGGCAAGCGGAATCGTCTCGCCAGGGCGCGCGGCGACCGACTGCCGCTCCTCG
Source organism: Rhodococcus sp. NPDC054953 (assembly GCF_053609225.1). Classification (NCBI taxonomy): domain Bacteria; kingdom Bacillati; phylum Actinomycetota; class Actinomycetes; order Mycobacteriales; family Nocardiaceae; genus Rhodococcus; species Rhodococcus sp. NPDC054953. The sequence goes on from NZ_JBSGXD010000002.1 coordinate 184,854, forward strand.
ACGACAACCACGCCCTGGTGCACGAACATCCGGCCGGGTTCAAGCGTCAGCCCGGCCGTCGACGCCCACTCCCGCAGGGCGCCGAGACCCTGCCCGGCGCCCTCGGCATCGGCGATCTCGACGTCGTCGCTGGACAGCGCGAGGAGGGTGTCGATGTCGTCGGAGTTCAACGCGTCATGCCACGCGAGGACCGTGGCGATCTCGGATGTACTCATGGATGCCACGCTATCGGTTCCCGGCGCAGCCCGGCGGGTGGGTGGTGTTGGCGCGGCGGCGGCAGAACGGATTCCGGGACGCGAGGGGAATGTGCTCGAACGGCGGGCAGTTCACCGGTAAGGATGATCTCGACCCCCCGTGAACGAGGAAGGATCCACCGATGTTGCGAGGACTCAGCACCGTCAGCTTCTACGCCGACGACGTGGCGGCCGCAAGGGACTGGTACGCCGAGGTGCTCGGCACCGAGGCGTACTTCGCCCGCGAGATCGACGGGCACACCGCCTACGTCGAGTTCCGCATCGGCGACCTGCAGCACGAGCTCGGCATCGTCGACGCACGGTTCGCGCCGCATCCCCGCCCCGAGCAGCCGGCAGGCCAGGTCGTCTACTGGCACGTCGACGACGTCGATGCGGCGTTCGCTCGGCTGCTCGCCCTCGGCGCCACCGTGCACGACAAGCCCCTCGAACGCGGGCCGGGATTCGTCACCGCCTCCGTCGTCGACCCGTTCGGGAACATCCTCGGCGTGATGTACAACCAGCACTATCTCGACGTGCTCGCCGCGACGGGAGCGTGAGCCGCGCCAGCAGGAAGGCTTGCGCGGCAACGTTCCCGCGGGCGGATTTCGCGCGGGCGGTCCGGGCGGTCCCGTGTTCGGGGTGGTCCGGGCGGATGGATATGATGGGCGCGCCCTGCCCGCCTCCTTAGCTCAGTGGTAGAGCACTCGCCTTGTAAGCGAAAGGTCGTCGGTTCAATCCCGACAGGGGGCTCCGTTCGGCCCTGAACTGCGCACCGCAGTTCAGGGCCGTTGTCGTTCCCGGCGTCAGCAGGTGCCCGCGACACCGTCCGCGACGCCGCGCTCGAAGTCGGCCTGCTCCTGCGCCGACTTGCCCGCCCAGTCCGGCTCCGACTTCGCCAGGTTCAGGAACTCGTCGCCGATCGCCTGCACCTTCGCGTCGTCGGCGGCGAGACCGGCGTCCTTCATGGTCTGGATGTAGGACCGCACACCGTTGCAGGTGTCGGTGTACACGTCACCGGTCGAGACGGGATCGGCGTAGCCGCCCGTCGCCGACTCGGCGGCCGTGGTCGCCTCCACCGTCGCGGCATCGGTCGAGTCGGAGCCCGATCCGCACCCGACGGCGAGCACGGAGACGGAGGCGGCGGCGAGGACGGCGAACATGATGCGTTTCATGACCGGTATCTGTATCAGACCGTGCTGGCCCTTCCGACATCGGTCGCATGGTTGCAATCGGCGTGCGGGAGGACGACCGTGGAAGGTGTTCATCTCGTGGGGCCGCCCCCACGCCGAGGCCGCCCCGACATTCGACTCGACGAGAGCCTTGGAGGAATCATGCTTGGACTCGCGATCGGCCTGGGCGGAGCGGCGCTGGGTCTCGGACTCGGACTGCTCGGCGGCGGCATCGGACTTCTGCTCAGCGACATTCGGGCGAAGCAGCACATCCGCCCGCTTCGCCCCTGATCCCGGTGGACAACAGGGAAGACGATCGGCGGCGGCTCGGTGGCGCCCACCATCCGCTCGCGTGGATGCGGTCGCACGCGACCCGCCGGCGGGGCGTGTCGACCGACGCGGCGGTGCCGGACGGCGCCAACGAGGTCCTCGAACGGCTCGCGGACCTGCCGCTCAGCGTGTGGACGTACCGGTTCGACCACGAGTCGGTGCGCCACCTCGGGCCGATGGCGCAGGATTTCGCCGCGACCTTCGCACTGGGGTCGTCGGATCGGGTCATCGCCCAGGTCGACGCCAACGGGGTGTGCATGGCGAGCATCCAGGCGCTATACCGGCGGCTGGTTGAAGTCGAGACCGAACTCGACCGGCTGCGCGTCGCGTCCGGCGCGGCGCCGGGAACGCGGGGCACCGCGGCGTCCGGGTGAGCGCTCCGAACCGTCAGTGCAGCTCGTTTCCGTTCGGCCGTCCGCCCTTGAGCCACCGCCCCGGCAACCGCCCGGCAAGCTCGCCGAGCGGCCCGACGGCCGCGCCGAGCACGCCCACCGTTTCCCGGAGCAGTTCGACGCTGTCGCCCAACTGCTCCAGGTTCGGGGCCAGCGAGGTGAGGGTCTCCGACAGCGACACGATCTGATCGAGGGGACCGCCCTCGGCGATGATCCGTTCCAGCGGACCGTCCTTCGCGAGCAGCGACTCGAGCACGCCGCCCTCCTCGAGGGCGCGGTCGATGATGCCACCCTCCTTGGTCAGGGTTTCCAGGGGGCCCGCGGTCGCGGTGAGCCGTTCGAGCGGGCCATCCTCGGCGGTCAGCCGGTCGAGCAGGCCGCCGGGTGCGAGGAGTCGCTCCACCGGTCCGTCCTCGTCGAGGAGACGATCGACCGGTCCGCCGGGCGCGAGGACCCGCTCCAGGGGCCCGCCGGGTTCGAGGACCCGCTCAAGGGTGCCGCCGGGAGCGGTGAGCCGGTCCACCACGCCACCCGGTTCGAGGACCCGGTCGAGCGGGCCGCCCGGCCGCATCGCCTGCCCGAGGGGGCGCTGATCGGATGCGAGTTCCGCGATCTGCTGGAGCAGCTTCAGCGGTCCCGACGGGTTCGCCGTTGCGAGCCCGCCAAGGCCCGCGACGTTCCCGGTTGCCGACGCGGCCACCGCAACGCGGGCGGCGCCGAGCGCGGACTCGGCAACGCCGAGGGCCGTGTCGGTGAGCGCGAGGCCCACCCGGGCAGGCGCTGTGACCATCGCCACCAGGTTCATGCGGTCACTGTAACCGGACCCGACGGGCACCGGCCCGTGTCACGGCGCCTGCGTCGTGGGGGAGGTCAGTGCAGCGCCTTCAGTCCGATCACGCAGCCGACGATGCCGAGCATCAGCAGCACCTTCATCACCGACGCCGACTCGCTGCCGGTGACCATCGCGTACCGACGGTGAGGGCGGCGCCGATGCCCACCCACACCGCGTACGAGGTGCCGACCGGGAGGGTCCGCATCGCGTAGGCGAGACCGGCCATGCTGGCGACGATCGCGACCCCGAAGACCGCCGTCGGCCCGAGCCGGGTGAATCCGTCGGACCTGCCGAGGGCGGTGGCCCACACCGCCTCGAGGACACCGGAGATGACGAGGACGACCCATGCCATGGTGTTTCACTCCCAGGGCACCGTCTTGTCGCTGGCCGGGTACGGTGCGCTCGTCCGGATGTCGTCGTCGACGTCCCCCACCGTAGCAACACCGCGGTGGCGGCCCGGCGCCGCCGTGACCAGCGGGCCGCCGATTCACAGGAGACACTCAGCTTCCTGGCGGCTCGTCGGAAGGTGACTGCCCGACACTGGTCGGGTGACTGCCGCGCGGACCGAAGCGAAGATCCTGATCGTCGACGACGAACCGAACATCGTCGAACTGCTCTCGGTGAGCCTGCGGTTCCAGGGATTCGAGGTGGCGACCGCGTCCACCGGCGCGGAGGGCCTCGACCGGGCGAAGGCGTTCCGCCCCGACGCGATGATCCTCGACGTGATGATGCCCGGCATGGACGGATTCGGTCTGCTGCGCAGGCTGCGGGCCGACGGCATCGACGCGCCGGTGCTGTTCCTCACCGCGAAGGACGCCGTCGAGGACAAGGTGTCGGGGTTGACGCTCGGTGCCGACGACTACGTCACCAAACCGTTCAGCCTCGAGGAGGTGGTTGCCCGGCTCCGGGTGATCCTGCGGCGGGTGTCGCGGGACCCGGCCACCGCGGCGCCGGCGCGGATCACGTTCGCGGACATCGAACTCGACGACGACACCCACGAGGTGTGGAAGGCGGGGGAGCCGGTGTCGTTGTCGCCGACCGAATTCACCCTGCTGCGCTACTTCATGGTCAACGCCGGTGTCGTGTTGAGCAAGCCGCGCATCCTGGACCACGTCTGGCACTACGACTTCGGCGGCGAGATCGGCGTCGTCGAATCCTATGTGTCGTACCTGCGGCGCAAGGTCGACACCACCGAGCCGCGGCTGATCCAGACGCTCCGCGGCGTCGGATACGTCATGCGGGAGCCGAGGTAGCGGGGATGCCGCGGCCGCGCCGGGCTCCGCTGCGGGTCACCCTCGTTGCGGTGCTGCTGGTGCTCGCGGCGCTCGGGCTGCTCGCCTCCGGCGTCGCGGTGACCTCCGCGATGACGAACTCGCTGATCTCCCGGATCGACACCTCGCTGCGCGACGCGTCGCTGACGTGGGCGCGGCCCCGGGTGTACCCGCAGCCCCCGCCGCCGTCCGAACCGGGGCCCTCCCGTCCGCCGAGCCCGTTCTACATTCGGACCGAAACCCCGGACGGTCCACCGCCGCTCGTGATCAACGACCAGCCCGTCGACCCGGACCTGACCGAGATCACCGGCGCCGCCCCGGTCACCATCGGCTCGGTCGGGGAGGCGCGCGAGCGGTGGCGGGCGCTGACCACGACAACCCCGAAGGGCACCGTCACCGTCGCGGTCCGACTCGACGACGTCGACGCCACCGTCGGGCGCCTCGTCGCGCTGCAGATCGGGATCGGCGTCGGGGTGCTTGCCGTGCTCGGCGTCGTCGGGTACTTCCTGGTCCGGCGCAGCCTGCGGCCGCTCGCCGAGGTCGAGGAGACCGCGGCGTCGATCGCGGAAGGTTCCCTACACCAACGGATCCCGGTTCGGGAGGCCCGCACCGAGGTCGGTCGGCTCACCGTTGCGCTGAATGGGATGCTCGAGCAGATCCAGGCGGCGTTCGCGGCGACCGAGGCCTCCGAGGAGTCGGCACGGCGTTCCGAGGAGCGGATGCGCCGGTTTGTCGCCGACGCCAGCCACGAACTGCGCACCCCGCTGACCACGATCCGCGGATTCGCGGAACTGTACCGACAGGGCGCGGTCACCGATGCCGGGCAGGCGATGACGCGGATCGAGGGGGAGGCGTCCCGGATGGGCCTGCTCGTCGAGGACCTGCTGATGCTGGCCCGACTCGACGCGCAGCGTCCGCTGGCGATGGCCCCGGTCGACCTGCTGACGATCGCGTCCGACGCGGTGCACGCCGCCCGGGCGTCCGTGCCCGACCGGTCCATCGACGTGCAGGTCATCGACGGGCCCGGGCGTCCCGAGGTGCTCGGCGACGACGCCCGGCTGCGGCAGGTGCTGACCAACCTGGTGAGCAACGCCCTCGGGCACACCCCGGCCGACGCGGCGATCACCGTCCGCGTCGGCACCGTCGGCGGGTCGGCGCTGCTCGAGGTCGCCGACACCGGGCCCGGACTTTCCGCCGAGGCGCGGGAGCGGGTGTTCGAGCGCTTCTACCGCGCCGACTCGTCCCGGGCCCGCGGGTCGGGCGGCAGCGGGCTCGGCCTGTCCATCGTCGCGGCCCTCGTCGCAGCGCATGGCGGCACCGTCGCCGTCGACTCGCCGGACAGTGGGGGAGCGGTGTTCCGGGTGCTGTTGCCGCGCACCGGGATCGGTGACTGACCCGGCAGCTCAGGTGTACTCGACGGTGACCCTGTCGATGGTGCCGGTGAACGGGAACGGGGCGCGGTCGTAGTAGTCGAGGGAGACCGGGGACCCGAGGCAGGTGCCGATGTCGAGGCAGTCGTTGGCGGTGAAGAGCAGCGGCGCGCTGACCGGGACGGTTGTCGCGGCAACCTGATTGCCGTCGACGCTCATCCGAACATCGAGGGGGCCGCCCGGACGGGGCTCCGCGTAGCCGGTGGTCACGACGATGGTGTGCCGTCCCGGGGATACCGGTGCGGCGGACCGCATCTTGGTGCGCATCAGGATGAAGAGGTTGTATTCGTAGCAGAGATACCCCCCGTCTAGGAAGCACGTCAGCCCGCCCGCATTGGCCCCAAGCGCATAGAGGACGCCGTGCGCGTCGTCGGGAACGGTGAGGTCGACGGTGACCCGATTGTTCCTGTTTCCGAGGGCGGGAGCGCAGAACTCGGGCATTCGGGTGACGTCCCCGGTGAACTCCCAGCTGGTGTACGGGGTCGAGATGCGCTGCTCGGGGTGCATCGCGACCACCCACAACCCGCCGCCGACCGGGAGGGCATTGTTCTTGGCCGCTTCGATCGCGAACATCTCCCGTAACTGGGCGAGCTTCTCGGGGTGTCGATCGGCGAGGTCGCGGTTCTGCGTCCAGTCCTCGTCGAGGTGGTACAACTCCCAGGTGTCGTCGTCGGGACTCCAGTCCCGGATGCCGCCGGGCACCCCGGCCAGCCACGGCGCGCGCGGACCGAACGCCGACGCCATCCAGCCGTCGTGGTAGATCGCGCGGCTGCCCATGATCTCGAAGTACTGGGTGAGCTTGCCCGCCTTCGCTTCCCGATTGACCAGGGTTGGCGCGAAGCTGGCACCGTCGAGAGGATCCTGCGGGACACCGTGCACCGTCCGCGGGGCGGTGATGCCGAGGATGTCGTAGAAGGTGGGCACCAGGTCGTTGCAGTGCAGGAAGTGGGGACGCGGCACCGGGTCCGGGTCGACCCGCGCAGGCCAGCGGGCGACCATCGGGTTCCGGGTGCCGCCGAGGTGCGAGGCGAGCAGCTTCATGCCCTTGTATGGTGTGCTGCCCGCCCACGCCCAACCCGCGTGATACATGTTGTCCGTCTTCGGCGAGCCGAGCACGTCGAGCCCGCCGAGTTCGTCGAGCGCGGCGATGTGCTGGGCCGGGGTGCTGGGGATTCCGTTCTGGGCGAGGAGTTCACTGATCGTCCCGTTCTGGCCCTCGCCCGACGAGCCGTTGTCGCCCCAGATGTAGAGCACGAGGGTGTTGTCGCGGTAGCCGAGCCGGTCGAGTTCATCGAACAGGCGCCCCACCTGGACGTCGCAGTGCTCGGCGTATCCGGCGGCGACCTCCATCAGCCTGCGCTGGAACGGCTTCTCCTCGTCCGGGATGTCGTCCCACGCGGTCATCGTCGGGTCGCGGTCGGTCAGTTCGGCGTCCCGCGGAATCCAGCCCCGTTCCTTCGCCCGCGCGAAGACCCGCTCCCGGTAGGCGTCCCACCCGTCGTCGAACTTCCCGGCGTACCGGTCCGCCCATGGCTTCATGATGTGGTGCGGACCGTGCAGGCACCCACTGGCCCAGTACATGAAGAAGGGTCGGTCGGCGTCGAGCGCCTTGTGTCTGCGCAACCAGCCGATGGCGTCGTCCGCGAGATCCTCGCTGAGGTGGTATCCCTCCTCGGGTGTTCGCGGCGGCAGCACCACGGTGGTTCCGCGGACCAGATTCGGTTCGTACTGGGAGGCCTCCCCGGCGAGAAACCCGTAGAAGTAGTCGAATCCGACCCCGGTCGGCCAGTTGTCGAACGGTCCAGCGGCAGTGGTCTCCTCGGCCGGGGTGTTGTGCCACTTCCCGAACGCCGCCGTGGTGTACCCGTACTGGCGCAGGACCTCGGCGCCGGTGGCGCTGGACTTTGGGATGTGGCCGGAGTACCCGTCCCAGTCGTTGGCCAGTTCGGCGATCTGCCCGTTGCCGACCCGGTGGTGGTTGCGCCCGGTCAACAGTGCCGCCCGGGTCGGCGAGCACATCGCGGTGGTGTGGAAGCGGTTGTACGAGACACCCTCGTCGCGCATTCGTTCGAGTGTCGGGGTGTTCACTTCGCCGCCGAACGCGCTCGGCAGACCGGGTCCCGCATCGTCGATCAGGACGACCACGATGTTCGGGGCGTCGGATGCCAGCCGGGAGGTCGGCGGGCGCGGGCTGTACACGGACTCCTGCATCGTGCGGCCCGCGATGCTCCCCGATGGCCTCGGGGGGAAGGGGAGGGTGTCGCCGCCCGCTACCGGCTCGAATCCGAACGCATTGCCCGCCATTGCCTGCTCCCGCCCTCGAGATCACAGCCCTGCCTCGGAGCGAAGATACCCCGAGCCGGCCTCGCTCGCGCGGGACCGGCTCGGGGTATCGGCGGTGCTGGATCCTAGGTCAGGACCGACTCGTGCCTGCGTCGGTCGAACTCCGGCAGCGGTCCGCCCGCACGCAGGGTTTCCGCGATCCGCGGATCGGCCAGGTGCAGACGGCCGATCGCGGCGAGATCGAATTCGTCTGCGGCGAGCCGCTGTTCGAGTTCGGGAAGGTTGTCGACGGACTCCACCGTCGGGCCTGCCAGGCGTCCGTCGCGCAGCGACTTGCCGAGCCCGACGCAGCCGACGGCCATCGTGATCGCGCCGGTCGTCTGCTTGGCCCAGCCGGCGAGCGAGAGGTCACTGCCGTCGAACGCCGGGGCGTCGAAACGGCGGGAGCTGGCGTCAAGGACGTCGGCGCCCGCGTCGACGAGGGCCCCGAGGATGATGCCCAGTTCCTCCGGGGTCTCGGCGTTCCGCGCGGTGAAGTCCTGCTGCTTGTGCTGCGAGAAGCGGTAGATGATCGGCAGGTCGTCGCCGATCGCCGCGCGGATCGCCCGGACCACCGCGGCGGGGAACGCGGTGCGCCGCTGCAGGTCCCCGCCCCAGGCGTCGTCGCGTCGGTTGGTCGACGCCCACAGGAACGCGTCGAGCAGGTAGCCGTGGCCGCCGTGGATGGCGATCGCGTCGAACCCGATCTCGGCGGCGGTGCGCGCGGCGTCCGCGTAGGCCTCGATCACCGCGGTGATGTCGGCCTCGGTCATCGCGGCGGTCGGGAGGACCGCGCGCTCGACGTACTCCTGCGGGTAGGAGGTGACGCCCGGCTCGCCCCACACGCCGGACGGGCGCATCGGCGTCACGTCGTCGACGGTGCGCATCGCGCCGAACAGCGGACCGACGTGCCAGAGCTGCGGTGCGATCCGGCCACCCGCCTCGTGCACCTGATCCACCACCCGCTTCCAGCCCTCGCGGGCGGCGGGGTCGTGCAGGTTCGGAACGTCCGGGTGGTCGATCGCGCTGGGGTGGTCGATCCCGACGCCCTCGGTCACGATCAGGCCGGTGCCGCCCTCGGCGCGCCTGCGGTAGTACTGCGCGACGTCCTCGGTCGGCACGCCGCCAGGGGACTGGGTGCGGGTCATCGGGGACATGACGATGCGGTTCGGCAGCTCGAGGCCGCGGATGCGCAGCGGGCGGTAGAGCGGGGAATCGGTGGCGGTCACGTTGGCGGTACTCCTCAGGGACGGTCGGTTGGATCCAATCAACCGTGTCGACCGCCGGGGCGCAGCCCCGTTCCCGCTCGCCGGGACCGCCCCCGGGCCCCGGCGCGGGGCCAGGGGACGGTCAGGCGGGGACGTTCGCGCCGTGACCGAGCTCGCGCAGCGCCGCCTTGATCGTGGCCTGCGCCTGGTCGAGGGACTCCGGCGACGGGTCCGGGTCGGCTCCGGAGATGTTGAAGTCGCCGAGGCTGTACGCCGGGAACACGTGCAGGTGCAGGTGCGGCACCTCGAGTCCGGCGATCAGCAGGCCGGCGCGGGGGGCGTCGAAGCCCGTGCGGACGGCCCGACCGATGATCTGCGCGACGCGGGAGCACGTGGCGAACACCTCGCCGTCGAGGTCCTGCCACTGGTCGATCTCGGCGCGCGGGACCACCAGCGTGTGCCCGGGGGTGATCGGGTTGATGGTCAGGAAGGCGACGACGTCCTCGTCCTCCCAGACGAACCGACCCGGCAGGTCGCCGGCGATGATCATGCTGAACACGGATGCCATGCGGGTGATTATGCGCCACGGGTCGGGTTGGTGGACCCGGGCGCTCAGCTGTCGAGCGGGACCCGCCTGCTCGCCGCGATCGGGGTCTGTGCCATCAGGCCGCCGTCGAGCACCAGGGTCTGTCCGCTCATGTAGCGGGACTCGTCCGACGCGAGGTACACCATCGCCCAGCCGATGTCCTCCGGATCGCCGATCACGTTGAGCGGGTTGTGGCGGCGGATGTCGGCGACCACCTCGGCGGGGACGTTGTCCCGCAGGGCTGGCGTCATGATCGCGCCGGGGGCGATGGCGTTGCAGCGCACCCCGTCGGGCCCGTACTGGGTGGCGATGTACTGGGTCAGCCGGATCACGGCGGCCTTGGTCGCGCCGTACGCGCACTGCAGGACGTCGCCCGCCAGGCCCGCGACCGAGGCCGTGTTGACGATCGATCCGCCGCCCGCGGAGATCATGTGCGGCAGCGCGAGGCGGGAGGCGACCACCGTGCTGCGGGCGTTGAGCGCCATCGCCCGGTCCCACTCGTCGAGGTCCATGTGGAGCAGGTCGAGATCCTTGCGGGGGTCGCTGCCGCCGACGTGGTTGCAGAGCACGTCGATGCCGCCGAACTCGTCGACCGCCGCGCCGATCATCGCGGCGATCGAGTCCTCGCTCAGCACGTCCGCCGCCACGCCGATCGCGCGTCCCGATCCGTCGCCGCTGATGTCCGATGCGGCGGACTCCGCCGCCGAGCGGTCGAGGTCGGCGACCAGCACCTGCGCGCCCTCGGCGACCATCAGCCGGGCGGCAGCAAGGCCGATCCCGCTGGCCGCTCCGGTGACGACGATCCGCTTACCGTTCAGGCGATCCATGACGTACGTCCTTTCCCTTCGGTGGGCCGGACCATGACGATGTCCGACGAGTTCCTCGAGGTGGTGCGCGGTCCGCTCGACGGGCTCGGCGCGGCGCTGGTCACCTTCGTCGTCGACCGGACCCGGCGCGGGCAGCCGGCCCGGCCCGCCGCGGTGTACGCGGCGCTGATGCGCGCGTCCGACCGGCCCGCGGTCCGCGCGCACCTGCAGGAGGCGATCGACCAGATGATCGTCGTGCCGCTGACCCCGCGACTGCGCGGGGACGACGCCGAGCTGCGCGCGCACCTGATCGGCGCCCAACTGGCCGGGCTGATGGCCGCGCTGTACGTGATGGAGAGCCCCTGGCTGCTCGCAACGCCGACGGACGGGATCGTCGCCCGGTACGGTGCCGCGCTGCAGGCGCTCGTCGACGGCTGACCGCGCCGAGCGGTCAGCCCTGCGGGGTGGGCCGCGGCGCCGTCGAGCGCCGCGCGACCTGCTGCTCGACCTCGTGCAGCGCGCCCCGGATCATCGCCCCGTACTCGTCGTCGCCGAGCGTGCCCTCGCACCGCCGTGCCGCGGCGAGATGGTCACCGGCGGCGTCGAACGAGCCGAGCCTGCGGAGGTTGTCCGCGATGTTCAGGTGCAGCGACGGGTAGAAGCCGGCCACCCGGAGGCCGGGGTGATGCCGCTCGGTGCGCTCGTCGGTCAGCGCGGCGGCGGCGTCCAACGCGCGGACGTCCCAGACCAACGCCTGTGCCGGGTCGGTGTGCAGGTCGGCCACATAGTGAGCCAGGGTGCAGCGGTGCAGGGCGTCCCCGGACGGGGTGATCTCCTCCCACAGGTCGAGCAGGCGGGCGCGGGCGGCATCGGTTGCGCCGCCGCGCCCGAGCATCGTTGCCTCGGCGATCGCGTCCATCGTTGCGTCGGTCATGCGGGGTCTCCTTCGTGCGGGGTGGGGTGGGCGACGGGCATCACCAGCGTCGTCAGGTCGCCGTCGTCGGCGGACCGGACCAGGACCGGCAGGTCCGGGCCCGCGATGTCGAGCATCAGGTCGGGGCCCGCGGCGACGGAGATCGCCGGGTACAGGGTGGTGATCTCGAAGGCGAGGGTGGTCGCGGCGCCCACGGCCGTCGCGGGCACCGGCACCGGCCGCGGTTCCGGGCCAGGTGATGCCACCGTCACGGCATCGCCCGCCGCCGCCAGGACAACCCGGTCGCCGGTGCGTTGCTCGACGGCCCGCACCAGCGCGGCCCGGTCCAGCACCAGGCGGGTGCGCACCGGCGGGATCCCGGCGACGACGGCGCGATGGTCGGGGAATGGGTCGGTGAGCAGCCCGCAGGTGCGGGCCCCCGCCTCGGCCGCGTCGACGATCAGGTCCGCGGCACCGGCCCGCAGGTCGACGACCGGCCGGCGCCGAATCCACGCCGCGGCCAGCCGCAGGTCGTCCCCGGCGACGGTGCCGGACCAGTCGGGGGCGCCGGGCCGGTCGAGGGTGATCGTCCGGGTGGACAGGCGGTAGCGGTCGGTGGCGGTGAGGGTCAGGCTGCCGTCCACCGCCTCCAGGTGCACGCCGGTCAGCACCGGGTGCGTGTGGTCGTGCGCGGTCGCCGAGAGGACCTGGTCCACCGCGGCCGCGAGCACCGGGCCGCCGACCGTCGCGACCGGCGTCCACGACCCGACCCCGCCGAGACCCGCACGGACCGCGGCTGCGGTGGCCCGTGCCTGCCCGGCGCGGGCGGCGAGGGCGTCGACGTGCTCCTCGATCAGCGTGCCCGCCCGCCCGGCGTCGGCGTCCAGCACCGCGGTGACCGCGGCGAGCGGCATGTCGATCTCGCGCAGCAGGCGCAGCGTGACCGCCCGCTCGAGTTGGCTGGGCGCGTAGTAGCGGTATCCGGTCGCCGGGTCGGTCCACTCCGGATCCAGCACGCCCGCATCCGCGTAGAAGCGCAGCGCGCTCGGGGTGATCCCGCTGGCCCTGGCGAAGGCGCCGATCGGCAGCAGGTCGTCGGGTCGGGGGAACGGGTCGGGGGAGTTCGGCACGGGAACCATCATTGGGTCTCGACCAACGTGAAGGTCAAGCGGTCGAGGGGGGGACGCCGTGCGACCTGACGTCGCGCCCCAGACGGACCGGAACGTAGTCTGAGGTTCGTGCGCGTACTCGTTATCGGCTCCGGAGCCCGTGAACATGCCCTCCTGCTCGCCCTGTCCCGCGATCCGGGGGTGACGGCGCTCATTGCGGCCCCCGGCAATGCGGGCACCGCGAAGATCGCCGAGCAGCATCCCGTCGACGCCGCCTCCGGTGACGCGGTTGTCGCCCTCGCGAAGCAGGTCGAGGCGGACCTGGTGGTGATCGGGCCCGAGGTGCCGCTGGTGGCCGGCGTCGCCGACGCCGTCCGCGCCGCCGGGATCGCCTGCTTCGGGCCGTCGGCGGACGCCGCCCGGATCGAGGGCTCCAAGGCATTCGCGAAGGACGTGATGGCCGCGGCCGGGGTGCGGACCGCGCACAGCGAGGTCGTCGACAACCCGGCCAGGCTCGATGAGGCCCTCGACCGGTTCGGCCCCAATTGGGTCGTCAAGGATGACGGGCTCGCCGCGGGCAAGGGCGTCGTCGTCACCACCGACCGGGCCGCCGCGCGCGCGCACGCCGCCGACATCCTCGAGCACGGGCACCCGGTGCTGCTGGAGTCGTTCCTCGACGGGCCCGAGGTGTCGCTGTTCTGCCTCGTCGACGGCGAGACCGTGGTCCCGCTGCTCCCCGCCCAGGACCACAAGCGGGTCGGCGACGGTGACACCGGCCCGAACACCGGCGGCATGGGCGCCTACACCCCGCTGCCGTGGCTGCCCGCCGACATGGTCACCCGGATCGTCGACGAGGTGTGCGTCCCCGTCGCCGCCGAGATGGTGAAGCGGGGTTGCCCGTTCAGCGGCCTCCTATACGCGGGCCTGGCGATCGGTGCCGACGGCCCCGCCGTCGTCGAATTCAACTGCCGCTTCGGCGATCCCGAGACCCAGGCCGTGCTGGCGCTGCTCGAGTCCCCGCTCGGGGAGGTGCTGAACGCCACCGCGACCGGCACCCTGTCCTCGCTGCCGCCGCTGCGCTGGCAGGACGGCGCCGCCGTCACCGTCGTCCTCGCCGCCGAGAACTACCCGGGAACGCCCCGCACCGGTGACGCGATCGTCGGTGCCGACAACGACGGGGTCCTGCACGCCGGAACCAAGGTCGTCGACGGCGCGGTCGTCTCCGCGGGTGGTCGGGTGCTCAGCGTGGTCGGGACCGGGGCGGACCTCACCGCAGCCAGGGTCGACGCCTACGCCAAGCTCGACGCGATCAAGCTGCCCGGCGGGCACTTCCGCACCGACATCGGCCTCGCCGCGCTCGAGGGGCGCATCAGCATCTGACCGTCGCGGCCGAGAGATCGAGTGAACGGCACATTCATTCGATCTGATCGACTGAACGCTTCCGTTCACTCGGTGGGTCGGTCAGCTGAGGATCCGTTCAAGGAAGGCGCCCGCCGCCGGAATCGATTGGGCCAGACCGCCGACGTGCCCGCCGCTCGGCAGTGCCAGCTCGAGTCGTTCGCCGGTGAGCGCGAGCTCGGCGGCGAACCACAGGGTCAGCGGCGGCGGCACCACCTGGTCGTCGAGTCCCTGCACCAGCATCACGGGCCGGTCGACGCCCGCCGCCGACACCCCGAGGTAGTCGGTCAGGGCCTGCGGGACGGGGGTGCCCGCGAGCGGGAGCGCGAACATGTCGCCGACCGGCAGCGCGTTCGCGCGGGGCTTGAAGTCGGCGAGCGGGGTGCTGTCGGCGGCGTCGACCAGCGTGCGCCCCGCGGGGGTGAGGTACCGGTCCAGGTCGAGATCGGGCCGGGACTCCCGCAGGCCCGCGGCGGTGTACGCCAGGTACAGGGTGAGCCCGTCGAGGCGCACATCCGGGAAGTCGGGGCCCGCGAGCCCCGCCAGCCGGTCCAGGTTGGTCGGTGCACCGCTGGCGAAGGTGCCACGGAAGTCCAGGTCCGGCGCGAGGGCATCGGCGCGGGTCGCGGTCGCGAGCGCGGCATGCCCACCCTGGGATTGGCCGGCCACCGCCCAGCGGGACGACGCCGCGGGATACAGCTGCCGCGCCGCCCGCACCGAGTCGACGACGTTGCTGGCGGCGACGTCGGCATTCAGGTACGGGTGGACGCCGGGGGTGCCGAGGCCCGCGTAGTCGGTTGCGACGACGAGGAACCCGCGGCGGAGCCAGTCGCCGAACAGGTCGCGGTAGAGCTGATGGTTCACGCCGGTGCGGGAGGGGGCGTCACCATCGGCCATGCCGACGGTGCCGTGCGCCCACGCGACGATCGGCCAACCGCCCCGCGGCGGGACGCCGTCCGGTTCGAATACCAGGCCGCCGGACAGTCCGTCCGCCCCGGAGGTCCGGTAGGTGAACCTGCGGACCTCCGCCGCGCCGGGGACCGCCGCCGCCGGGCCTGCCGGGGCGCTCGCGACGACCGGACCGGGGGTGGGGTCGGCACCGGCGGATCCGGCACCGGTGCCCGCGGCGATCACGAGGGCGGCGGCGAGCGCGGTTGCGGCGCGTCGGGCGGCGGTGGGCATGGCGGCCTTCCGGTCGGGTGCGACGAATCGTTGCCGACCCTAGTGAGGGATCGGCCCGCCGTGGGGTGCGTCGTCGCCTGCCCGCTGCCTGCCGGGGCGGCGGGGCAAGCACCCTACCGTGGAAGGGGCTGCCTCGGGGCGGCTTTCAGCTCATGCGCATCATTCGCACGAAGCACAAGAACTACTCGCCGGTAACTGTCGTTCCGGAGGGGTCACGGCTGTATAACGAATCCGACCAGATCTGCTTGTGACCGAAAGAGGTTTCGTTGAGCGAGTTTCGGACCACCCGTGGCAATGCCATCACGTCTTCCCGGTTGAACCGCCGAAGGTTCCTGGCGGCATCGGGTGTCGCGGTGGGAGCCGCTGCCCTGTCCTCCTCCTGGGTCTCCGCGGCCGCCGCGCCGCGGAGGGCACTCAACAGCGGTGACCGGGTGCCCGCCCTGATCATCGGCAGTGGCTACGGCGGTGCGGTCACCGCGCTGCGCCTGGCCAAGGCGGGCATCCACGCACACGTCGTCGAGATGGGCCGCGCCTGGGACACCCCCGGCTCCGACGGCAAGATCTTCAGCGGAATGCTGAACCCCGACAAGCGGTCCACCTGGCTGGCCACCTCGACCGACCAGCCGGTCAGCAACTTCATGGGCTTCGGCATCAACAAGAACGTCGAGAAGTACGTCGGCATCCTCGATTCGGAGAAGTTCTCCGGCATCAAGGTCTACCAGGGCCGCGGCGTCGGCGGCGGATCGCTCGCCAACGGCGGCATGGCCGTCACCCCGAAGCGCGCCTGGTTCGAGGAGATCCTGCCCTCGGTCGACTCGACCGAGATGTACAACACCTACTTCCCGCGCGCGAACGCGGGCCTGGGGGTCAACAACATCGACGAGGCGTGGTTCGAGACCACGCCGTGGTACCAGTTCGCCCGCGTCGGCAGGAAGACCGCCAAGCGGTCCGGATTCTCGACCACCTTCGTCCCGAACGTGTACGACATGGAGTACATGAAGAAGGAGGCCGCCGGTCAGGTCACGACGTCGGCGCTGAACGGTGAGGTCATCTACGGCAACAACGCGGGCAAGAAGTCCCTCGACAAGACCTACCTCGCCGAAGCGGCGGCCACCGGCAAGCTGACCATCACCACCCTGCATCGGGTCACCAAGGTCGCGCCCGCCGGAGGCGGCGGCTACGACGTCACGATGGAGCAGATCGACGAGCAGGGCAACGTCGTCGCCACCAAGACGGTGACCGCGGACAAGGTGTTCTTCGCCGCGGGCAGCGTCGGCACCAGCAAGCTGCTCGTCGCGATGAAGGCGCAGGGGCACCTGCCGAACCTCTCCTCGGAGGTCGGCGAGGGCTGGGGCAACAACGGCAACATCATGGTCGGCCGCGCCAACCACGCGTGGGACGCCACCGGCAGCAAGCAGGCCACGATCCCGACGATGGGCATCGACAACTGGAACGACTCCGCGGCACCGATCTTCGCCGAGATCGCCCCGCTCCCGGCCGGTCTGGAGACGTTCGTCAGCCTCTACCTGGCGATCACGAAGAACCCGGAGCGAGCCCGGTTCGTGTACAACTCGGGCACCGGCAAGGTCGACCTCACCTGGCAGCAGTCGCAGAACCAGAAGGGGATCGACATGACCAAGGCGGTCTTCGACAAGATCAACAAGAAGGAGGGCACGATCTACCGGACCGACCTGTTCGGTGTGGTCAAGACCTGGGGCGACCACTTCACGTACCACCCGCTCGGCGGCTGCGTGCTGAACAAGGCCACCGACAACCACGGCCGCCTGCACGGCTACCAGGGCCTGTACGTGATGGACGGCGCGCTGGTTCCGGGCAACACCGGTGTCAACCCGTTCGTGACGATCACCGCGCTCGCCGAGCGCAACATCGAGAACATCATCGCCACCGACATGCGCTGATCCGCCGTCGACGGGGTGTTCGGGCACGCGGCAATGGGCCGTGAACGGTGTCCGGACACCCCGTCGGGGCATTGCGGGGCGGGCAGGTAGCGTCGGGACGTGTACGCAGAATCCCAGCGGTCCCGGGTCCCCACCTTCCACGTGATGGACGTGTGGAAGGCGGCCACCGAGCGGGCCCGCACCCACGGCGACGTGCTGACCCTCGCGGCGGGTCAACCGTCAACGCCCGCACCGGCGCCCGTCCTGCGGGCCGCGCGGGAGGCCATCGACACCCACGTGCTCGGATACACCGAGACCCTCGGCATCGCCGCGCTGCGGGAGGCCATCGCCGGGTACCACTCCGCACGGTCGGGGATCGCGGTCGACCCCGACAACGTCGTCGTCACCACCGGCTCCTCCGGGGCGTTCACGCTGCTGTTCCTCGCCGCGTTCGACGCGGGCGACACCGTCGTCGTCGCGCGCCCCGGCTATCCCGCCTACCGCAACACCCTCACCGCGCTCGGCTGCCGGGTCGTTGAACTCGACTGCGGACCGGAGACCCGCTACCAGCCGACCGTCGCGATGCTCGACGCGCTGGACACCGCACCCGCCGGACTGATCGTCGCCAGCCCGGCCAACCCGACCGGCACCGTCATCGACCCGGCCGAGCTGGCCGCGCTGGCCCGCTGGTGCGAGGACCACGGGACGCTGCTGATCTCCGACGAGATCTACCACGGCATCGAATTCGGCACCTCGACCGAGCCGGGTGGGGTGCCGGTGGCCGTGACCAGCGCGTGGGAAACCTCGCGGGAGTCCGTCGTCATCGGGTCGGTGTCGAAGTACTTCTCGATGACGGGGTGGCGGCTCGGCTGGGCGCTGGTGCCCGACGCGATGCTGCGCCCCCTGCAGCGGCTCGCGTCCAACATGACCGTGTGCCCCCCGGCGATCTCGCAGTACGCGGCGGTGGCGGCGTTCACCGACGAGGCGCTGGCCGAACTGGACGGGCACGTGCGTCGGTACGCGGTCAACCGCGACCTGCTGCTCGCCGAACTTCCGCGCCTCGGCATCACCGATCTCGCCCCGGCGGACGGCGCGTTCTACGTGTATGCGGGGATCGGGCACCTGACCGACGACTCGACGGCCTGGTGTGCGGACCTGTTGCGGGAGACCGGGGTTGCGGTCGCGCCTGGCGTCGACTTCGACACCGTCCACGGCGACCGGACGCTGCGGATGTCGTTCGCAGGCGCGACCGACGACATGACGGAGGCGCTCGCCCGGCTCGAACGCAGTGCGGCACTGCGGCGCTGACGCTCACCGGGCACTGCGGCGCTGACGCTCACCCGGCGGGCGGGGTGAATGCGAATTCATCATTTCCGCACCGCCGTTCGTGACCGCTGCGAAGATGATCCGATGACCGCAGCGGCGACCCCCAAGGGCGAGAAGCGACGACTGGCCCTCGTCGACGCGGCGGCCGACCTTCTCGTCGAGGGCGGTTTCGACGCCGTCCGGCACCGGGCGGTCGCGGCGCGGGCGGGGGTGCCGTTGGCGTCCACCACGTACTACTTCGCCTCGCTCAGTGACCTCACCGCCGCCGCCGTCGAGCGGTGCGGCACCCGCGAGCTGGCGGTGATGCGCGCGCGGATCGACGACGTGTCGCAGTGCAGCCGCGGCGATGCGGCGACGGTCGAGTTGATCGTCGACATGCTCGTCGGCGTCTTCGAGGGGCCGACCAGCCACGACCAGCTCGTCAACCGGTACGAGCGGTTCGTCGCCTTCGCCAGGCACCCGGAGCTGCGGGAGGTGCAGCGGCGCCTGCGGTCCGAACTCGACGCGCTGATCATCCTGGTGCTGCACCGGTCCGGGAGGGATGTGCAGGCGGACGGTCTGCGTCGGCTGGTGTATGTCGTCGACGGTGCGGTCGTCGGTGCGCTGAGCGAAGGTGACCCGGACCCGAAGGCGGTCGCCCGCGAGATGTTGACGCAGGTGATCGACATCGTCGCCCCGCCCGTGCCCGCCTAGCCGGGCCGGGTGTGGCCGTGGACCCGGCCGCGGGGGTGTGGCCGTAAACTGGGTGTCCGTGAGCCGCATCCCGAACGTCCTTGCCACCCGCTACGCCAGCCCCGACCTGAAGGCGCTGTGGTCGCCCGAACACAAGATCGTCCTCGAGCGTCAGCTGTGGCTCGCGGTCCTGCGGGCGCAGGCCGAGCTCGGGATCGAGGTGCCCGCGGCGGCGGTCGCCGACTACGAGCGGGTCATCGACACCGTCGACCTGGACTCGATCGCCGCGCGGGAGCGCGTCACCCGGCACGACGTGAAGGCCCGGATCGAGGAGTTCAACGCCCTCGCCGGCCACGAGCACGTGCACAAGGGCATGACCAGCCGTGACCTCACCGAAAACGTCGAGCAGCTGCAGGTGCTGCGCTCACTCGAGCACGTCCACGCGCACGGCGTCGCGGTCGCGGCGCGGCTGGGGGAGAAGGCCGCCGAGTACGCGTCCCTGGTGATGGCCGGGCGCAGCCACAATGTCGCCGCGCAGGCCACCACCCTCGGCAAGCGGTTCGCCTCGGCCGCCGACGAACTGCTCGTCGCCCTGACCCGGCTGCGGGACCTGATCGACCGCTACCCGCTGCGCGGCATCAAGGGTCCGATGGGCACCGCCCAGGACATGCTCGACCTGCTCGGCGGGGACGCGGAGAAGCTCGATGCACTGGAGGCGAAGGTCGCCGAGCATCTCGGCTTCGCGCACGTGCTGACCAGCGTCGGGCAGGTGTACCCGCGGTCGCTCGACCACGACGTGCTGTCCGCGCTCGTCCAGGTCGGCGCCGGGCCGTCGTCGTTCGCGCACACCATCCGGCTGATGGCCGGGCACGAGCTGGTCACCGAGGGCTTCCAGCCCGGTCAGGTCGGTTCGTCGGCGATGCCGCACAAGATGAACACTCGCTCCTGCGAGCGGGTCAACGGTCTGCAGGTGGTGCTGCGCGGCTACGCGTCGATGGCCGCGGAGCTGGCAGGCGCGCAGTGGAACGAGGGCGACGTGTTTTGTTCGGTGGTCCGCCGTGTCGCGCTGCCGGACGCGTTCTTCGCGATCGACGGCCAGATCGAGACGTTCCTGACCGTGCTCGACGAGTTCGGCGCCTACCCGGCGGTGATCGAGAAGGAGCTCACCCGCTACCTACCGTTCCTGGCGACCACCAAGGTGCTGATGGCCGCGGTCCGCGCCGGCGTCGGGCGGGAGACGGCGCACGAGGCGATCAAGGAGCACGCGGTCGCGGTCGCGTTGGCGATGCGGGAGCAGGGCAAGGAGCCGGACCTGCTGGATCGGCTCGCGGCGGACGATCGGCTGCCGCTCGACCGGGCGGCTCTCGACGCGGCCCTCGCCGACAAGTCGGCGTTCATCGGTGCCGCCGAGGCGCAGGTCGCGGCCGTGGTGCGGCGGGTCGAGCTGCTCGTCGAGCAGTACCCCGACGCGGCGGGCTACGCGCCGGCCCCGATCCTCTAGGCGGCTCCGCCGCCCGTGAGTCCTTTTGGCCCCTAGGTGGGCCAAAAGGACTCACGGGCGCCGCAGGCGCTCCAGGATCCGGCGCAGCTCGGCGCGGTCGTGGTCGTCGAGGGCGGCGAAGTAGTCGTCGGCGTCGGCGTCGCGGGTCCGCCGCAGGTCGGCGACGGTGCGCAGGCCGGACGGGGTGAGTCGGACGCAGATCGCTCGACGGTCCGCCGCGTCCGGGACCCGCTCGACCAGCCCGCGGTCCTGGAGCCGGTCGACCACCTCGGTCGCCGAGCGGGGTGCGATTCGCAGCGACTTCGCGACGTCGCCGAGCCGTGGTTCGCCGCGCCCGATGACGTGCAGCGCCCGGTATTCGTGCGGCGTCAGCTGCCACGGTTCGAGCGAGTCCAGCCAGCGCCCGCGCAGCCCCCGTGCGGTCGACATCACGAGATCCCGGAGCGTGTCGGGACGGTCGGTGGTCATGGTGATTCACCCTACAGCTGCTTGACGGTTACCTCATGGTGAGGCAACCTCAGTATGTCTTACCCCGACACTTTCGAGAGGGGTGGTCACATGACAGGCCCCCACTTCGGCGGACCCGGACCGGGACGCCCGACGAAAATCGATCCCGCCGATCGCGCCCAACTGGCCGAGCAGCCGGTGAGTCTGCGCCGGATCGGCGCACTGTTCGCCCCCTACCGCACCCAGATCGCCGTCGTCGTCGCGTTGATCGTGGCGTCCTCGGTGATCACGCTCGCCAACCCGTTCCTCGTCCGCGCCGTCATCGACCGCGCCATCCCGCAGCAGAACGTGCCGCTGCTGGTGTGGGCGGTGATCGCGATGCTCGCCGTGACCGTCGCCGGCTCGGTCCTCGGCGTCGTCCAGACCTGGATTTCCACCACCGTCGGCCAGCGCATCATGCACGGCCTGCGCACCAGCGTGTTCACCCACCTGCAGCGGCAGTCGCTCGGCTTCTTCACCCGCACCCGCGGCGGCGAGATCCAGTCCCGCCTCACCAACGACATCGGCGGCATGCAGACCGTCGTCACCTCCACCGCGACGTCGATCGCGTCGAACGTCACCACCGTCGTCGGCACCGCGGTCGCGATGGCCGTGCTCAGCTGGCGGCTGTCCCTGCTGTCGCTGATCGTGCTGCCGCCCGCGATCTGGCTCACCCGCCGGGTCGCGCGGATGCGACGGGAGATCACCGCGCAGCGCCAACGCACCCTCGCCGACCTGCAGACCCAGATCGAGGAGTCGCTGTCGATCAGCGGCATCCAGCTCGGCAAGACCCTCGGCAACGGGCCCGCGATGTCGCAGCGGTTCGCGGACACCTCCGCACACCTGTCCGACCTCGAGGTCCGGGCGCAGCTGTCCGGCCGCTGGCGGATGGCCACGATGAACATCGTCTTCGCGGCGATCCCTGCGCTGCTCTACCTGGTCGCGGGCCTGCCCGCGACGTCCGGTGGCATGTCGATCGGCACCCTGGTCGCGTTCACCGGCCTGCAGGGTGCCCTGTTCCGGCCGCTGATGAGCCTGCTCGACGTCGGGGTCTCGGTGACCAGCTCGCTGGCCCTGTTCAGCCGCATCTTCGAATACCTGGACCTGCCCGTCGAGATCGACGACCCGGAGCGTCCCGTCCCGATGCCCCGCGGCGCGGTCGCGGGCACCGTCCGCTTCGAGGACGTCACCTTCCGTTACCCGGGCGCCGACCGCGACGCCGTCGGCCGCGTCACCCTCACCGCACCGGCGGGCAGCTCGCTCGCCCTGGTCGGCGAGACCGGGTCCGGCAAGACCACGCTCGCGTCGATGATCGCCCGGCTGCACGACCCGACCTCGGGCCGGGTCAGCATCGACGGCGTCGACCTGCGCGACATCACCCTCGCCGAGCTGTCCGACCTGGTCGGTGTCGTCTCCCAGGAGACCTATCTGCTGCACGCCAGCATCCGCGACAACCTGCGGCACGCCAGCCCCGCCGCCACCGACGCGCAGATCGAGGACGCCGCCCGCGCCGCCCAGGTGCACGAGCTGATCGTCTCGTTGCCCGACGGCTACGACACCCTGGTCGGGGCTCGCGGCCACCGGTTCTCCGGCGGCGAGCAGCAGCGCCTCGCGATCGCCCGCACGCTGCTGCGGGACCCGCGGATCCTGGTCCTCGACGAGGCGACCAGCGCCCTCGACAACGAGACCGAGGCCGCCGTGCAGCGCGCCATCGACGCCGTCAGCCGGGGGCGCACCACGATCACCATCGCGCACCGGCTGTCCACGATCGAGGGCGCCGACCAGATCGTGGTCCTCGACCACGGCCGTGTCGCCGAACGCGGCGACCACGACGAGCTGGTCGCCCGCGGCGGCCGGTATGCGGCGCTGCTCGAGCGCGGCGGCAGGCCAGCGGCCGAGCTCGTCCCCGCCGGGTAGCGGACGCCGGGACCCGCACGCCACGCCCGGGCGCGGCGTGCCTACGGTGGCGGGCATGCCCTGCGTCTTCTGCGCCATCGTCGCCCGCACCGCCGAGGCGAGCATCGTCCACGAGGACGAGCACACGCTCGCGTTCATGGACATCCGCCCGTTCACGCCGGGACATCTGCTCGTGGTCCCGAGGGTGCACGCGTCGGGGCTTGCCGAGCTCGACCCGGAGGACGGGCGGCGGGTGTTCGCGGTCGGGCAGCGGATCGCGACGGCGCTGCGGGCGGGCGGTCGCGGGGTCCCCGGCGAACCCGAGGACGGCCCCCGCGCGGACGGGGTCAACCTGTTCCTCGCCGACGGGGTCGCGGCGGGCCAGGAGGTGTTCCACGTCCACCTGCACGTCATCCCGCGGAGCGCTGGCGACGGGTTCGGGCTGCGGGGCAGGCCGACGACCCCGCGCCGCGACGACCTGGATTACCTGGCAGGCACGATCCGGCGACGGCTCGGCACCGGCTGATATGTAGCATGCACATCGCGTGTTTCGTGAAGATCCGGAGTGAGGCGACGTGACCGAGCAGATTCCCGACCAGCAGCTTCTCTACGTCAACGACGGGCTGTCCGACGAGGAGATCCAGCAGCAGGCCGACCGCTACGGTCCGTTGACCGACAGCGTCCGGGCGCTGATCGCGGCCACCCTGCAGACCGAGGTCGACGACCCGGAGATCCGGCGCGCCAGGGAACTCGTCGAGGAGGCCACCGCGCTGCTGCGGGCCAAGGCGATCCCCGGGCCATATGGGGTCCGCTGGGGCGCCTCCGGGCGGAAGCGGGCCTGGGGCAACGCCGCCGACGGGCTGCGCAACGCGGTCGCGCCGCCCCTCGACATCCAGCACGACGCGGACGGGCTCGGCTGGGCCGAATTCCACCTCGGACCGCAGTACGAGGGCCCGGCCGGACTCACCCACGGCGGGGTGTCGGCGCTGATCCTCGACCAGCTCCTCGGGGACACCGCGGTCGCTGCGGGCAGCCCCGGCATGACCGGGACGCTCACCCTGCGCTACCGGCGTCCCACCCCGCTCGGCAGGCTCCGCGCCGAGGCACGGTTCGACCGGATCGAGGGGGTCAAGGCGTTCGTGAAGGGGCACATCGCCGACGCGGACGGGGTGACCGTCGAGGCCGAGGGCATCTTCATCCTGCCGCGCTGGGCGCGGGAGGCCACCGACGCCGCGGCCACCGCCGGTTAGGACAGGCCGGTTGCTGGCCTGCCGCTGCGCGGGTCCACCGGCCGGTCCGCGTGGCCCAGGTCCCGGCCGGGGGCGACGACGTCACGGACCCGCTGCTTGAGCACCTTCGCCTCCGGGAACCCGCCGTCGCGGGACCGATCCCACACGGGGGTGCCGTCGACGTCGACGACGAACACCCCGCCGGTGCCGGGGACGAGGGCGACCTCGCCGAGGTCGGCGCCGAACGTGGTCAGCAGTTCCTGCGCCAGCCACGCCGCCCGCAGCAGCCACTGACACTGCGTGCAGTACGTGATGCGCACCCGCGGGGATCCCATCCGGTCAGCCTGCCAGCTCGGGGTCGGCCGGGTCCCTGCGCGCCCGGCGCTGCCCCGCCCACGCGGTGACCGGTCGGCCCGCGATCAGGTGTTCGTCGACGAACCGGTCGACGCGGTCCGCCGTCAGCGCGGAATACCAGACGTCGTCCGGGTACACCGCGACCACCGGCGCCTGCGAGCACGGAAACATGCAGCCGGTCAACGTGATCAGGACGTCGTCGTCGCCGAGGCCCCGAGCGGTGACGGCGTCGTCGACGGCCCGTCCGGTCTCGGCGCCGCCGCGCGCCGAACACCGCGGTCCCCGGCACACCAGCACGTGCCTGGTGAAGCCGGGCACCTCGTCCCACGCGGGGGAGGTGAGCGGTGCGGTGGTGGTGCGGGCCGGGGCGGTCGGTCCGGTGATCGCCGCCTCCAGCAGATCCGGGTAGGTGGCGGTGTCGGTGAGCGGTGCCGCGATCCGCACATCCGGGGTGCTGGCGTCCCCGCGCCCGCGCAGCCAGTGCCCGATCACCCGGCGGAACCACGCGTCCATCTTCCGGTCGAGCACGGTCTGCGCGCTCACCACGACCACCTCGGACGCGCCCGCGCCCGCGGCCTCGTCCAGCGCGGCCGTCACGGTCGTCCCAGTGCCGCCGAGGACCGCGGTCCGGAACTCGGTGCCGGGGTGCCTGCCGCGCAGCACGCCGAGCGCGCCGAGCACCTGGTCGCGGGGGTCGTCGCCGCGGTCCGTCGGGGCGGTGACAATCACCCAGCGTCGAAAATCGTTCATGGTGTTGCCCTTTCGATGTCCGCGCCGCGCGTGCCGCACAGCACCACCATCGGGCGCCCGGTGCGGGGATGCGGCTGCACGAGCGCGTCGAGGCCGTACACGTCGGCCAGCAGGTCCGCGGTGAGGACGGTTTCGGTGGGCCCCTCGGTGATCACCCGGCCGTCGTGCAGCACCACCAGGTGATCGCAGTACATCGCCGCCAGGTTCAGGTCGTGCATCGCCGCGACCGTCGTCAGCCCCCGCGCCCGGATCAGGTCCAGCAACTCCAGTGATGCGGACACGTCGAGGTGGTTCGTCGGCTCGTCCAGCAGCAGCACGCACGGCCGCTGCGCGAACGCCCGCGCCAGCTGCGTCTTCTGCCGCTCGCCGCCGGACAGGTTCCGCCACACCCGGTGTCGCAGGTGGCCGATCCCGGCCGCCGCGAGGCCGTCGGCGACGAGGTCGCCGTTGCCGAGGCCTGCGGGGCGGGCCCAGCCGCCGCGGTGCGGAATGGTGCCGAGCTCGACGATCTGCTCCACGGTCAGGTCCAGGTCGGTCGCCGAATGCTGCTCCACCAGCGCGACGGTGCGCGCGAACTCCCGACGGGCGATCGCGGTTGCGGGGTCGTCGCCGAGCAGCACTCGTCCGCGGTCGGGGCGCACGAGCCGCGCCATCGCCGACAGCAGCGACGTCTTGCCGGAGCCGTTGGGGCCGATCAGCCCGGTCACCCGCCGGGACGGCGCCCGGCAGCTGACCCGGTCGAGGATCGTTGCGCCGTCCACCGACCAGGTGAGGTCCTCGACGCGGACCTCGGGGGAGTGGTGGCTCATCCGCGGGCCCCCCGCCTGCGCAGCAGCAGGACGAAGACCGGGACGCCGACCACCGCGGTGACGATGCTGATCGGCAGTTCCCGCCCCGGCAGGATCGTGCGGGCCGCGACATCCGCCCACACCAGCAGCACCGCGCCGACGAGTGCGACGACGGGCAGCAGTCGGGCGTGCAGCGGTCCAGTGAGCATCCGGGCGGCGTGCGGGACGACGAGCCCGACGAAGCCGATCACCCCGGCCTGCGCGACGAGGGCGGCGGTGCACAGCGACGCCACCCCGTACAGCACCCAGCGGGAGCGGTCGACGTCGGTGCCCAGGCTCGCGGCGGCGCGCTCGCCGAATGCGAACGAGTCCAGCACCCGGGCGTGCCCGAGCATCACGACGGCGGTGACCGTCACGACCGCGGCGATCGCCACCAGCCCCGACCACCGCACCCCCGCGACCGACCCGAGCGTCCACTGCAACACCCGATGGGCGGCGTCCCGGTCCCCGAGCAGCACCAGCGCCGACGTCACCGCCGCCGCGAACTGCCCGACCGCGATGCCCGCCAGCACCAGCCGTCCCGGCAGCAGGGCACCCGACCGGGACGTCGAGATGAGGAACACCAGCAGCAGGCACCCGAGCGACGCGACGAACGCCGCCGCCGCCACCGACCCGACCCCGAGGACGCCAGCCGTCCCGACCCCGGCGGTCAGGGCGAGCACCGCGCCGAGCGAGGCGCCGCCGGACATGCCGAGCAGGTAGGGGTCGGCGAGCGGGTTGCCGGTCAGCGACTGCAGCACCGCCCCGCACAGCGCAAGCCCGGCCCCGACCAGCGCCGCCGCGAGCACCCGGGGCAGCCGCAGGTCGACGACGATGTGCGTGGTCAGCAGGTCGGTGCCGGGACCGAGCCCGAGCCGCCCGGCGACGGCCTCGACGACGGTGCCGATCGACAGGTCAGCAGCCCCGATCGTCACCCCCGCCGCGCAGCTCACCGCGAGCAGCGCGGCCAACGCCAGCGCCCAGCCCGCTGCGGTCGTCGACCTGACCCGGGTGGGCACCCGGGTTGCCGCGCTCATGCCGGGCCGCCGCCCAGTTGCTCGGCGACCAGCGTCGCGCCCTCGATCAGTCGCGGTCCGGGGGTGCTCGCCGAGAACGGGACGACGACGAACGCATCGCCGCGCACCGCGGTCAGGTCCCGCAGCGCCGGATCGGCGCGCAGGTACGCCTTTTTCTCCTCGGCGGTGTCCCACGACGCGTCGGCCAGGACGATGACGTCGGGGTCCGCGGCCAGCACCGTCTCCCAGCTGCCGTCGGCCCAGGCCCCGTCGACCCCGGCGAAGATGTTGGTGCCGCCGACCGCATCGATGATCAGCTGCGGGCCGCCCGCATTGCCGCCGACGTACGGGATGTCGGTGTTGCTGTCGTACCAGAAGATGCTCTTGCCCTCCGCCGGTGCGGCTGCCTCGATGCCCGCGACCGTCTCGCGCATCTGCGCGACCACCGCCGCCGCCTCGGATTCGTGGCCGAACAGGGTGCCGTAGTCGCTGATCTCGGTGCCGATGGAATCCCACGCGACCGGCGGGCGCGCCCCGCGGTCCGGGCAGCCGAACGGCGAGACGTAGGTGCCGATGCCGAGGTCGTCGAACGAGTCCTGCGAGCCGACGGCCTTGTCGTCGAACGCGGTCGCATACGACGCCAGCACCAGATCCGGTTTCGTCTCGAGCAGCGCCTCGCGGCTCGGGTAGTCCTTCTCGTTCAGCGGCGGCACCTGCGCGTACGCGGCCTGCCACCGCGGGGCGATGGTGTCGTCGAGGTATGCGGTGCCGACCAGGGCGTCCTGCGCCCCGATCGACAGCGCCGTCTCGGTGGCCCCCTGGTTGAGGGTGACGCCGCGTTCGGCCGGGCCGTCGAGGGTGACGGTGCGTCCGCAGTTCTGCAGGGCGATCGCGGCGGTGTCCGGGGCCGGGTCCGACCCGGCGCACGCGGAGAGGAGGAGCGTGGCCGCTGCGGTGGCGGCGCCGGCGGCGATGGCGCGGGGTGAAACGGGGGTACGCAAGGTGACCCGCCTTCCATGACTCGTGGAAAACGTGCAGGCAGGTGTCGCGGCCGGTCTCCTGGCTCGGCAGGGTGACCGCCGACCACGCCTTCCCGGATGTGCGCATCCAGTGGCTGGGGCGAGCCCCGGGTGGTCGACCAACCTGCCCACAGTGGCGAGTACCGCGCCGGATTCGTACCGGACTTCCCGTTCACCGTGACACCGGGAGGAAGGATAGACGACCGGATGTCTGCCTTGTCCGGGTCGGTGCTGTACACCCGCGCCGAGCGAACGGCGCATTCGTTCGATGTGATCGACTGAACGCTTCCGTTCAGTCGGTCGGCGGGGCGGGCAGATAGGGTTGGTTCGTGCGCCCCTCACTTTCCGACTACGCCCACCTGGCCGGCGGCAAGGTCCGCGACCTCTACACCATCGACGACGAGCACCTGCTGCTCGTCGCGAGCGACCGGATCTCGGCCTACGACCACATCCTCAGCACCCCGATCCCGGACAAGGGGCGGGTGCTGACCGCGATGAGCGTGTTCTTCTTCACCCGGCTGACCGCCCAGAACCACCTGGCGGGCCCGCCGGACGACGAGCGGATCCCCGCCGAGGTGCTCGGCCGAGCCCTGGTGGTGAAGAAGCTGAACATGGTGCCCGTCGAGTGTGTTGCGCGCGGCTACCTCACCGGGTCGGGGCTGGCCGACTATCAGAGCACCGGCGCGGTGTGCGGTGTGCAGCTGCCGGAGGGCCTGGTCGAGGCGTCGCAGCTGCCGGAACCGATCTTCACCCCGGCGACCAAGGCCGCGCTCGGCGACCACGACGAGAACGTCGACTTCGCGACCGTCGTCGACCAGCTCGGCCAGAACCTCGCCTTCAAACTGCGCGAGGACACCCTCGACATCTATACGCGCGCCGCGATTTTCGCGTCTGAGCGCGGAATCATCCTCGCGGACACCAAGTTCGAGTTCGGGATCGACGCCGACGGCAACCTGGTGCTCGCCGACGAGGTGCTCACCCCCGACTCGTCGCGGTACTGGCCCGCCGACGGCTACGAGGCGGGACGGGTGCAGCCCAGCTTCGACAAGCAGTTCGTCCGCAACTGGCTGACCGGTCCCGAGTCCGGCTGGGACCGGGCCTCGGACACTCCGCCGCCGCCGCTGCCGCAGGAGATCGTCGACGCCACCCGCGCCCGCTACATCGAGGCCTACGAGCGGATCTCCGGGCTGTCCTTCGCCGACTGGATCGGGTGACGACATAGGCTGACGGGCATGAGCTCGCCTGATGCCGGACCCCCGGTCGCGAAGAAGGTCCCCCAGCCGCGCACCCATCACGGCGACACGTTCGTCGACGACTACGAGTGGCTGCGGGACAAGAGCGACCCGGAGGTCGTCGCGTATCTCGAGGCGGAGAACGCCCACACGGACGCGCGGACCGAGCACCTGGGGCCGCTGCGGGAGGCGATCTTCGGCGAGATCAAGTCCCGCACCCAGGAGACCGACCTCTCGGTGCCGTCCCGGATGGGGCAGTGGTGGTACTACTCGCGCTCGTTCGAGGGCAAGCAGTACGGGGTGCACTGCCGCTGCCCGATCGCGTCCGCCGACGACTGGACCCCGCCGGTGCTGACCACCGACGCCGAGATCCCCGGCGAGCAGGTGTTGCTCGACGGCAACGAGCTCGCAGAGGGGCACGACTTCTTCGCGCTCGGCGCGCTGTCGGTGACCCTCGACGGCAGCCTGCTCGCGTACTCCGTTGACACCGCGGGCGACGAGCGCTACCTGCTGCGGTTCAAGAACCTCGACAGCGGCGACCTGCTCGCCGACGAGATCGCAGGCACGGCGCCGGGCGCCACCTGGTCGCTGGACAACCGGCACGTTTTCTACCTGACCGTCGACGAGGCGTGGCGCCCGGACACCGTCTGGCGGCACGAATTGGGCACCCCGCGGTCCGCGGACGTGCGGGTCTTCCACGAGCCCGACGAACGCTACTGGGTCGGCTTCGGATCCACCCGCAGCGAGAAGTACCTGACGATCTGGATCGGGTCGAAGATCACCTCCGAGATCTGGTACCTCGACTCGGCGGACCCGGAGGGCGAGTTCACCGTCGTCCTGCCCCGGGAGGAGGGCGTCGAGTACGCCGTCGACCACGCCGTCGTCGGCGGCGAGGACCGCTTCCTGATCCTGCACAACGGTGCCGTGGACGGGGTGAAGGCGGAGAACTTCACCCTCGTCGACGCCCCGGTCGCCGACCCGAGTGAGCAGCGGACGCTGATCGAGCACCGCGCCGACGTTCGGCTCGAGGACGTCGACGCGTTCGCGGGTCATCTGGTGGTCACCTACCGGCGGGAGGCGTTGACCCGGCTCGCGGTGTGGCCGCTGACCGGGGCGGGCTACGGCGAGCTGCGCGAACTGGAGTTCGGCGAGGAGCTGTACTCGGTCGGTGCGGGCTCCACCCCGGAGTGGGAGAGCCCGCTGCTGCGGCTTGGGTACACCTCGTTCATCACGCCGAGCCGCGTGTACGACCTCGAGATCGCGTCCGGGGCCCTGTTGCTGCGCAAGGAACAGCCGGTCCTCGGCGGCTACGATCCCACCGACTACGAGCAGCACCGGGACTGGGCGACCGCCGCGGATGGGACCCGGATCCCGATCTCGATCGTGCGTCGTCGCGGCGCCAGCGCCGACCCGGCGCCGCTGCTGCTGTACGGATACGGCTCGTACGAGTCCAGCATCGACCCCGGGTTTTCGGTGGCGCGGCTGTCCCTGCTCGACCGCGGGATGGTGTTCGCGGTCGCGCACGTACGCGGCGGCGGCGAGATGGGCAGGCACTGGTACGAGGACGGCAAGATGCTGTCGAAGAAGAACACCTTCACCGACTTCGTGTCCTGCGCACGGCATCTCGTCGATACCGGGCGCACCGCGACGGATCGGATGATCGCCGACGGGGGCAGCGCGGGCGGCCTGCTCGTCGGTGCGGTCGCGAACCTGGCGCCGGAGCTGTTCGCCGGGATCCTGGCGAACGTGCCGTTCGTCGACCCGCTCACCTCGATCCTCGACCCGTCGCTGCCGCTGACCGTCATCGAATGGGACGAGTGGGGAAATCCCCTCGCGGACAAGGACGTCTACGACTACATGCGCTCGTACAGTCCGTACGAGAATGTCGGTGCCCACGACTACCCGGCGATCCTGGCGATCACCAGCATCAACGACACCCGGGTGCTGTACGTGGAGCCGGCCAAGTGGGTCGCGAAGCTGCGTGCGACCAAGACCGGCGCCGCCCCGCTGCTGCTGAAGACCGAGATGAGTGCCGGGCACGGCGGCGTCAGCGGCCGGTACGAGAAGTGGCGCGAGGTGGCGTTCGAGTACGCGTGGGTGCTGGACACGGTCGGCCTCGGCTGACGCCGGGCGGGTCCCGGATGCACCACTGCGCGTCAGGGCCCGTTCACCTTCGGCTGCCACGCTGGGGGTTATGACCGCAACGCTGATCGTGTCGGTGTCGGGAATCCGGGACGAGACCCGGGAGCTGGTTGCCGGGTTCGCGGGTGCGATGGACGCCCGCGGTGTCCGTCTGTCGCTGTTGGTGGCGCCGCGGCTGAAGGACAAGTATCGGCTGGTGCGCGACGAGCCGACCCAGGACTGGTTGCGCGCCCGCAGGGACCGGGGCGACGCCATCGTCCTGCACGGCTACGACCAGGCCGCGACCAAGAAGCGGCGCGCCGAGTTCGCCGCCCTCCCGCAGCACGAGGCGATGCTGCGTCTGGTCGCGGCGGATCGGGTACTGGAGGAGACGGGGCTGCGGACCCGGGCGTTCGCTGCGCCGCGGTGGCAGGCGTCGCCGGGGGCGGTCGCCGCGCTGCCCGGCGCAGGCTTTCGACTGCTCGCGGGACTGTCGAGCATCGACGACCTCGACCGCGGCACCGCGGTGCGGGCCAGGGTGCTCGGCGTCGGGGGCGGGTTCGGCAGTGAGCCGTGGCGGTGCCGGGCGCTGGTCCTGCGGGCCGGTCGGATCGCCCGCCGCGGCGGCACCGTCCGGCTCGCGGTCACCGCAAAGCAGTTGGCGCACCCCGGTCCGCGGCAGGCGATCCTCGACGCCGTCGACCTCGCGCTGCACCATCGGGCGGGCCCGGACGCCTACCGTTGGCGTCCGCGTCGCGGGGGCATCGAGGTGGCGTGAGGGCCGGCCCTGCGCGTCACTCGCGGGTCGGTCCGGTCAGCGCGTCGAGGACCCGCTCAAGCCCGAACTTCCAGGCGGACTCGGCGCTGTAGGAGCTGTTCATGGCCTCGCCCGCTGCGGCGCCGACCCGCCGGGCGAGCGGATGCGCGTCGCCGAGGTAGGTGCCCAGCGTCGTGTGCCACCGCACCCACACCTCTCTCATGTCCGCGGCGTGCGGGTCGGGCCGCCGGGATCGGGCGGCGGACCGGACGAAGTCGGTGACGAAGGTGAGGGCGGCGTCGCGGGCGACGTCGCCGAGGCCCATGCCGTCGAAGGCGTGCAGGTCGTGGTCGTACTTCGCGATCGTGCCCGGGCCGAAGGAGGCGCGTTCGTCGGTGACGTCGAGCAGCCACGGGTGCCGGGTGTGGAGCGCGAGTTCCTGGTCGGCGAGCTGGCGGATCCGGTCGCGGCCGGTGCCCGCCGGGTACGGCGCGGGCGTCCAGCCTGCCCGGACGGTGTCGACCATGAGCACGAGCAGGTCGTCGCGGGACCCGACGTGGGTATAGAGGGCCATCGACGAGATGCCCAGGTCGGCGGCGAGGCGGCGCACCGTCACGGCGTCGATTCCCTCGGCGTCGGCGAGGGTGATCGCGGCGTCGACGGCCTGCGAGGTCGTGACCTTCGAGCGTGGGCCGCGGCTGCCGCCGGTCGGGGCGGCGGGGTGCTCGCGCCACAGCAGGTCGATCAGATCGCGCGCCATCGGACACCTCCACGGGTGGGAATACTTCGCCGCGACACGTACTTTATACATTGCATAAGGTTTCCCGTCTCGATGGAGGTCGAATGAAGATCACCGGTACCGCCCTGTCCCTGAACGTCGCGGACCCCGCCGCGTCCGCGGAGTTCGCCGCCACCCATTTCGGTTTCACCGAGGCCATGGCCGACGACGGCTTCATCTCCCTCGCCCACCCGGACGCGGGCGTCAATGTGATCTTCCTGCGCACCGGACTCGGCACCTTCACGCCGGCGTCTATCGCCGGACC
The DNA here is from genome assembly GCF_053609225.1 of Rhodococcus sp. NPDC054953. Classification (NCBI taxonomy): domain Bacteria; kingdom Bacillati; phylum Actinomycetota; class Actinomycetes; order Mycobacteriales; family Nocardiaceae; genus Rhodococcus; species Rhodococcus sp. NPDC054953. The sequence goes on from NZ_JBSGXD010000002.1 coordinate 218,162, forward strand.
GGCGGGGCAGGGCCTGCTGATCGTGTTCGTCGTCGACGACATCGACGCCGAGTTCGCCCGCATCGCCGCCGCGGGCGCCGTCGTCGTCACCGAACCCGAGACCGAGCCGTGGGGTGAGCGCTACTGCCAGTTCGCGGACCCCAACGGCCTGATCTGGCAACTCGTGCAGTGGGTGTGAATCCCGCTCAGGACAGCTCGGTCCCCGATTCCCCGGGCAGCACCCGGAACTCGGTGCCGTCCGGGGCCATGTCGGTGTAGCGGCCGTAGAAGATCCCGGTCGCCTCGTTCGCGAGGATCGCCTGGTGGATCGGCACCGCGACCCGCGGCGCGACGGCGCGCAGGTAGTCGATCGCCTCGGCGATCTTCAGCCACGGCGCGGCGGCGGGGAGCGCGAGCACGTCGACCCGCTCGTGCGGGATGTACAGCGAGTCGCCGGGGTGTAGCAGCCGGGCCGGGTTGTCGTCGTCGCCGAGCAGGAACGCGGTGTTATCGATCACCGCCAGGTCCGGGTGGATCACCGCGTGCCTGCCGCCGGTTCCCCGCAGGTGCACCCGGCCGACGTCGAACGCGTCACCCGGGCGCACCGGGGTCCACCGGTCGCCGAACTGCGCGGCGGTCTGCGGGTCCGCGAACAGGGCGGCGCCCGGATTGGCCTCGACCAGCGCGGGCAGCCGGGCCGTGTCGGCGTGATCGGGATGCTGGTGGGTGATCGCGATCGCGTCCAGGCCGGTGATCCCCTCGAAGCCGTGCGAGAAGGTGCCGGGATCGAACAGGATCGTCGCGCCGAGGTGCTCGACGAGCAGGCAGGAGTGGCCGAAGTGGGTGAGCCGCATGCCCCCGAGTATGCGCTGGTTCACACCGCGGCGGGGCACCCGCGACCGTGTGCGCGAGCCAGCGGGGCGGACCGGTAAACTGCCAGTTGCCCGGCGTGATTCTCCCGGGCACAACCGCAGCACCAAGCGAGGAGCAGCACGTGGCCCGTGTCGTTGTCGAAGTCATGCCCAAGGCCGAGATCCTCGACCCGCAGGGGCAGGCCATCGTCGGGGCGCTGTCCCGGCTCGGCTTCGCCGGCGTGTCCGATGTCCGCCAGGGGAAGCGGTTCGAGTTGGAGATCGACGGCAGCGTCGAGGACGCCGAGCTGGAGAAGATCGCCGAAGGTCTGCTGGCCAACACCGTGATCGAGGACTGGGTCGTGCGGCGAATCGACGTCGAGGCATGAGCGCCCGCGTCGGAGTCATCACCTTCCCCGGCACCCTCGACGACGTCGACGCCGCCCGCGCCGTGACCCTCGCCGGCGGCGAGGCCGTCAGCCTGTGGCACGGCGACGCCGACCTCAAGGGCGTCGACGCGGTCATCGTCCCCGGCGGCTTCTCGTACGGCGACTACCTGCGCTGCGGCGCGATCGCGCGTTTCGCCCCGGTGATGGGCAAGGTCGTCGATGCCGCGAAGGGCGGGATGCCGGTCCTCGGTATCTGCAACGGCTTCCAGGTGCTCTGCGAGGCGGGCCTGCTGCCCGGCGCGCTGACCCGCAACCAGGGTCTGCACTTCATCTGCCGCGACCAGTGGCTCAAGGTGGAGGCCACCTCCACCGCGTGGACCAGCCGCTACGAGTCCGGCGCCGAGATCCTGATCCCGCTCAAGTCGGGTGAGGGCCGCTACCAGGCGTCTGAGCGGGTGCTCGACGAGCTCGAGGGGGAGGGTCGCGTGGTGTTCCGCTACTCGGGCGACAACCCGAACGGTTCGCAGCGGGGCATCGCGGGCGTCGCGTCCGCGAACGGTCGGGTCGTCGGTCTGATGCCGCACCCCGAGCACGCGACGGAGCCGCTCACCGGCCCGAGCGACGACGGGCTCGGCATGTTCTACTCGGCGCTGGAGAGCGTCGTCTCCGCCTGATCGGACGCTGACGGGAGGCCCCGGAAACTCACTGGAGTTTCCGGGGCCTCCCGTGTTCCTATGGCCGGGTCACCCGCACCGGAAGGAACCGATGTCTACCGCGCATATCGCCGTGATCAGCATTCCCGCACCCGGCCACGTCAACCCGAGTCTCGAGATCGTCCGGGTGCTCGTCGCGCGTGGACACCGGGTCAGCTATGCGAACGACCCGTCGATGGCGGCGGTGATCGAAGCCACCGGCGCCGAGTTGCGCCCCTACACCTCGACGCTGCCCGGCGTGAACACCGGCGGCTCGGGGACCGCGTCGGAGAAGTCCTGGGACGGCGACATGATCGACCAGTTGACGTTGTTTCAGGAGGACTATGAGTCGATGCTCCCGCAGCTGCGGGCGCTGTACGACTCCGACCGGCCGGACCTGTTCCTGTACGACATCGCGGGCGGTCCGGCGCGGATCCTGGCCGAGGAGTGGGGGATTCCGATCGTGCAGCTGTCCCCGACCTACGTCGCGTGGGAGGGCTACGAGGAGGACATGGCCCCGGTTCTCGCCCCGATCCGTGAGGAACCGAAGGGAATCGCGTACCGGGAACGGCAACGAAAGTTCCTGCAGGACAACGGTGTCACGGCCGACCCCGACGCCTTCTTCGGGCGGCCGCCGCGCGCGGTGGTGCTGATCGCGAAGTCGATGCAGCCCAACGCGGACCGAGTGGACGAGGACGTGTACACCTTCACCGGGCCTGCCCTTCCGCTGGATCGTGCGTCCGAGGGCACCTGGACGCGTCCGGCGGGCGGGTCGAAGCTGCTGCTGATCTCGCTGGGTACCGCGTTCACCGATCAGGCCGACTTCTACCGCCGCTGCGTCGCGGCGTTCGGCGATCTCGTCGGATGGCACGTCGTCCTGCAGATCGGCACCCAGGTCGACGTCGCCGATCTGGGTGTGGTTCCCGCCAACGTGGAGGTGCACCGCTGGGTGCCGCAATTCGACATCCTCCGTGAGGCGGATGCGTTTATCACCCACGCGGGGATGGGCGGGTCGAGCGAGGGAATGGTCACCGGGACACCGATGATCGCGGCGCCGCAGGCCGTCGACCAGTTCGAGAACGCGGACGCGCTCGCCACGGCCGGGGTGGCGGTGCGCGTCGACAGCGCGACGGCGACCGTGGCGGAGTTGCGGGACGCGCTCCGGACCGTGGACGGCCCCGCGATCCGCAACCGCAGTGACGCGCTCGCCGACGAGCTCCGGGCCGCGGGAGGGGTGCGGGCCGCGGTCGAGGTGATCGAGGGTTACCTCTGACCCTCGGCCGCGGCGATCACCGCGCGCAGCGCCGCGAGTTCGGC